>JAJXYA010000048.1 GCA_021780795.1 Bacillota bacterium
AGATTCTAACCTATACAAGGTTAAGCCTATTCTATGATCTGTTACCCTTCCTTGAGGATAGTTGTAAGTTCTTATTCTTTCACTTCTATCACCCGTACCTACTTGACTCTTTCTATCTTCAGCTATCCCTGCTGATCTCTCAGCTTCAGCTTTTTCAAACAATCTAGCCTTTAATATCTTTAGAGCTTTTTCTTTATTCTTTAACTGAGATTTCTCATCTTGGCAAGAAACTACAAGTCCTGTAGGAATATGCGTCATTCTTACTGCTGAATCTGTTGTGTTAACACACTGCCCACCGTTACCAGATGCTCTAAATACATCTATTCTTAAATCATTTGCACTAACTTCAATATCTACATCGTCAACCTCTGGTAGAACTGCTACAGTAGCTGTAGAAGTATGAATCCTTCCACTTGACTCTGTGTCTGGAACTCTTTGAACTCTATGCACTCCACTTTCATATTTAAACTTACTATATGTTGAGTCTCCTTTTATCATAAATACTACTTCTTTGAACCCACCAATATCAGTTTCATTAGCACTCATTACTTCAACTTTCCATCTGTTCCGCTCTGCATATCTTGTATACATTCTAAATAGGTTTGCTGCAAATAAAGCTGCTTCATCTCCACCTGCTCCACCTCTAATTTCGATAAATACGTTTTTATCGTCATTTGGGTCCTTAGGTAAAAGTAAAATCCTTAATTCTTCTTGAACAGCTTCTTTAGTTTGAATTAATTCTTTAATTTCCTCTTGAATCATATCTTTCATTTCTTTATCTGATTCTTCCCTAAGCATTTCTTTATTTGATTCTAAATCTTCTTTAGCTTTTTTATATATTCTATATTTAGTAACAACTATTTCTAGTTCTGCATGTTCTTTGCATAACTTTTGCCATTCTTTTTGATTAGCAATAACCGAAGGGTCACTAATTTTTATTGAAAGTTCTTCATATTTATTTTCTGTAAAATCAAGCCTATCTAACATTATTTTATCACTCCGTATATATATTTTCACATTTCACTATTATATCACAGTTAGACGCAATATACAAATCGCTTCTAATTAATAATTATTCTACTTTAGTGGTTTAAAGACAAGGTGCCTTTAATAACCCTATCATTTCCAGATAAATCTTTAATACACTCTATTGCACTAAATCCAGCTTCCAAAAGAATATTTTTAACTTCTTCTCTTTGATCATATCCGATTTCAAAAGCTAAAAGTCCACCTTTTTCTAAAACCAATAAACTTTCTTCTGTTATTCTCCTATAAAAATCTAGACCATCACTTCCACCACTTAGGGCTATATAAGGCTCATAATCCTTTACATCTTCCATTAAAGTAGGTATAACCGCATCTCTTATATAAGGAGGGTTAGAAACTATCACTTCAAATTTTTTATTTTGATCAATAGCCACCTGCAATAAATCACTAAACTCAACATTAACTCTTTTAGATAAGTCAAATCTTTCTATATTTGATTTTGTCACCGCTAAAGCATCCTCTGATATATCATATAGAGTCACCTTTGCATTTTTGATAAATTCAGCTATAGCTATGCCAATCGCTCCACTTCCAGTGCAAACATCACATACTTCAGTGTAAGCTTTTTCATTTATGTGCTTAATTACCTCTTCAACCAAAACTTCAGTGTCAGGTCTTGGTATTAAAACTCCAGGTTTCACTATGAAATTCATGCCCATAAACTCACACTCACCAAGAATATATTTTATAGGCATCTTACTTTTTCTAAGCTGAATTAACCGCAAAAACTCATTTTCCTGTTGGTGGTTAAGATTAAAATCTCTATTAAGTATTATGAACAATTTATCCTTATTTAAAACCTTACTGAGTAAAAGTTGCGAATCTAACAAATAGCTTTCAATTTGAACTTCTTTTAAAATTTTATATGCCTCAAGAAGTATTTCTCCTATATTCATTACTTACCAACACCCTTCATAACTGCCTTATGATATGTCTGTTTATGTTTCTTATCCTAATTAACCTTCAATACCCTCAGCTACTTTAAGAGCCTTTATTGCCACCTCTATTTGAGACAAATCTGGCTCCCTTGTAGTTAGATTCTGCAATTTAAGCCCTGGATAAGAAAGGATTTTAGCTAAAGTACCCGTGCTCTTTCCCATCCATTTGATAATTTCATAGCTTACCCCTGAAATCAAAGGAAGCAATACAATTCTATATATTATTCTCTCCCAAATTGAATTCCAACCAGTTAAAGAAAACATTACTATACTAACTATCATGACTAAAAATAAAAAATTCGTGCCACATCTTGGATGTAATCTCCCAAATTTCGCTGCATTTTCCGGGGTTAACTCAATGCTGTTTTCGTAACAAAATATAGTTTTATGCTCTGCACCGTGATATTGGTACACTCTCTTAATATCCTCCATTTTCCCTATTAAATACACATATAGTAGAAATATTAAAACTCTAATAACTCCCTCTACAATATTCATACCCATTGTACCTGCACCCATTTTACTAAAAACATTAGCTACCAGCGTTGGTAAAATAAAAAATAATCCTATAGATATAATCAAGGAAATAACAAGTGATATCCCCATAATTACATCATTACTTTTTTCTTTGAATATTTTTTCTATCCATTTATCCAATTTTGAGGGTTCTCCCTCTTCTTCAAAAAAAGAAGCTGAATAGTTTAAAGTTTGTACACCTATAACTAAAGATTCAATTAAAGAAATAAATCCTCTTATTATTGGAAGTCCTAAAAACTTATTCTTTTTAGCATAGGATGTATAGGCTTTTTTTTCTACCACAATTTCACCTTGCTCAGTTCTCACCGCAGTGGCAATACCATTACTTCCTCTCATCATCACGCCTTCAATTACTGCCTGACCTCCAACATTGATATTTTTAGCCATAATTACACCCCTTCTTTTGGAATAATGTGACACTTTCTACATCGTGCTTCGTAAGATTCTGTTGCCCCAATCAAAACAATTGGGTCTTCATATTTAGCTGGTTTTCCATTAATCAAACGTTGAGTTCTAGTGGCAGGATTACCACAAACTACACAAATTGCCTGAATTTTGTCCACAAATTCCGCTACAGCAAGAAGTGCAGGTATAGGTCCGAAAGGCACGCCCTTAAAGTCCATATCTAATCCAGCACATATAACCCTTTTATTATTATCCGCCAAGGTAGTTATTACATCAATTATGCCTTTATCAAAAAACTGAACCTCATCGATAGCTACAACTTGTGTGTCCGCATCTAGGAGAGCTAATATCCGTGAGCTATCCTTAACCGGTATCGCCTCTTCCTTATCTCCACAATGTGACACAACATCTTCCTTGCTATATCTATTATCAATTTCCGGTTTAAAAACTTGTACTTTTTGTTTTGCAATTTTAGTTCTTCTTATCCTACGTATAAGTTCTTCAGACTTCCCACTGTACATAGGTCCTATAATAACTTCCACCCAGCCATGATTTTTTGGTCCGTACATATATTTCTACCTCCAATTTGTTAAGCCATGTTTTAAAAGTTACCATTTAGTCATCTGAGAAAAAATATATTAGCACAGTGATCATTCATTTTTTCAAGATGTCTTAAACTTTGAAAGCAGGACTTTAAGTATCCTTGTAATTCTATGACAAATTTTACGTATAGTTTTTTAATTTAATAAAAAACTCAAACATATATATTTTATCAAATATATACTATATATTAAAGTAAAAATTAATTTTATTCTTATTGACTTAATTATTAATTCTATGATAAAATTAAATAGTTGACGATACGGGTATATATCTAGTATTTGAAAGAGGTGAAAAATATGCAAGAAGGATTACATCCACAATACCATAATGATACAGTTGTTAAATGTGCATGTGGAAACACTTTTATTACAGGATCTACTAAACAAGAACTTAGAGTAGACGTATGTTCTAAATGCCATCCATTCTACACTGGTAAGCAAAAGAACATAGATGCTGGTGGAAGAGTTGACAGATTCATGAAGAAATTCAACATTAAAAACGATGTAGAATAATATATTAATGGAAAAGATTTAATTATCTTTTCCATTTTTTTAATTCTAAAGATCATTATTAAGTTATGACTTTCAGTGGCTTATCATTAAGGGCATTTAAGAAGATAAAATAATAAATATTTCATCTTCTTAAATGCCCTTAAAATAGTTTGTTATGCTTATTTAGATTTATGTTATGTTATTTTGCTAGCACCTCAAAATTCTTATTTATCA
>JAJXYA010000250.1 GCA_021780795.1 Bacillota bacterium
AACTTAATTTAATATACTTTAATTCAATATTTGCATTTTATCTATATTCTTATTTTGCATAATATTTTTATAATTTACAACTATCATGCTTAAAAAAATTATAACACATCCGAATAGTACTCTAAGGGTTATTATATCCCCTACAAATACGGAAAAAATTGCACTGAATACTGGTTCTGCTAAATAAATAACCGCTGCATTTGAAGGACTTACAAAGGGTTGCATTTTATTTTGAATTCCATAGGCCAAAATTGAAGAAAAAATTGAAGTATAAAGTATAGCCCAAATTGAAAAGCTATTTGGTGTAAACTGGATTTTTTCCATTGCTACAGCTGGTACTAGAGATAAAATCCCTATTACTAAAAATTCTATTAAGGTTAGTAATAATGGGTCTATATTTTGTGCATATTTATCTATCCAAATTATTTGCATAGCAAAAGCTAATGCACATAACATTGTAAGAAAATCACCATAATTAAACGAAAAATCCCCATTTAATGAAATTAATGAAAGACCTATTACTGATAAAATAACTCCTATTATGGTATAGATGTCTGGAAGCTTCATCTTCCTTATAGCTATTATAATTGGTACCATTACTACATTAAGTCCAGTGAGAAAACCAGATTTACTTGGAGAAGTATACAGTAATCCTTCTGTCTGCAGTGCACTACCAATAAACATAGCAAGTCCTATTATTACTCCTGCCTTAATTGTAGCTTTATTTATTTTATTAAATCTATTAAAACAAAATATAAGCAATATTGCTGCTGCAAGTAAAAATCTAAAGGTTAAGAAAGTGTATACTCCTACGAATTTTATCCCTTTACTCATTATTGGAAAACTGCCACCCCAAACAACAGTAACAAATAATAGACTTAAACTTGCCTTAAATTCCTTAGTCATATTTATTCTCCTAATTTTGAAGAAAGGCATACTCATATGAGTATACCTTCCTATTTTTCAATAGTAACTAGATTTTTCATGCTTATATCCAAAACCTTATATGAGTGAGTTATATATCCTGTTGATATGTAATCAACTCCTGTTTCAGCAAGTGTCCTTATTGTATCTAGATTAACATTTCCAGAAACTTCTGTATGTGCATTCCCATTTATAATTTCTAAAGCTTCTTTTATAGTTTCAAGCTTCATATTATCAAGCATAATAATGTCTGCTTTTGCTTCAACCGCTTCTCTTACTTGCTGGATAGTTTCAGTTTCTACTTCAATCTTTTTAACAAAAGAAACATTTTTTCTAGCAAGTTCCACAGCACTCTTGATTCCGCCAGCAGCTGCTATGTGATTATCTTTTAGGAGTACTCCATCACTTAAGTTATATCTATGATTTTGTCCACCACCAACTTTTACTGCATATTTTTCTAGTACTCTTAAGTTAGGTGTAGTTTTTCGGGTATCTAAAAGCACTGTTTTTGTACCTTCAAGCTTCTTTACAAATTCATTTGTCAAGGTTGCTACTCCGCTCATTCTTTGCAAAATGTTTAAAGCTGTTCTTTCTCCACTTAAAATACTGTAGGTTGAACCTGAAAGTTTTGCTAAAACTTGACCATAGTTCACTCTTTCTCCATCATTTACAAAAAACTGTACTGTAACATCTCCTAAGATTTCAAAAACTCTTTTAAAAACTTCTACTCCTGCTATGATTCCTTCTTCTTTTGCTATTACATCAACAGAAGACTTACTGCTACTGCTCATTATTGAGTTAGTAGTAATATCATCATAAGCACCATCTTCTTTTAATGCATTCATTATGATTTCATCGATTATTAATGAGTTCATGTTCTTTCTCTCCTAATACCTTTTTAAATTGTTCTAATGCACAGCTTAAATTTTCTTTTTTAAGCTGAAGCGCTTTTTCTAGTGTTATATCTTTTTTTACAACTTTTAATTGCTTATCATCAATTTTGCTATTAATATCTATAGCAGCTCTCCTAGAAAAAACCAAACCTTCTAAAAGAGAATTACTTGCTAATCTATTTGCTCCATGAACGCCTGTACAGCTAACTTCACCACATGCATATAAACCATTCATAGAAGTTTTTGAATTTAAATCTACTTTTATTCCTCCCATAAAATAGTGCTGTACTGGCGTTACAGGGATTACACCATCTTTAAAGTTTAATCCACGAGCGAGGCAACCTTTGTATATTCCGGGAAATCTATTTTTTAAAAATTTTTCTCCCATTTGACTTATGTCTAAATAAACAAAATCCGTTCCTGTTCTTAACTGTTCTCTCCAAATATTATTTGACACTATATCTCTAGGCAAGAGTTCATCGGTAAAAGCTTCACCATTAATATTTTTAAGCTTAGCTCCTTCTCCTCTAAGGGATTCGGAAATCAAAAATCTTCTTTCTCTATCTTTATCCTCATACAAGGCTGTAGGATGAAATTGAATGTATTCTAAATTTTCCAACTCTATATTGTTTCTAAAAGCAATTGCTATGCCATCACCAGTACTTGTTCTTCTATTTGTAGAATTTGTGAATAGACCACCTATGCCGCCAGAAGCTAAAATAGTGAACTTTGAATGTATTAAGCTTACACTGCCATTTTTTATAACTATACCACCATAGCAGCTTTTATCCTCTTTAAGTATGTCCACTAATATGCAATCTTCAATAATAGAAATGTTTTTTCTCTTTTTAGCTTCCTTATAAAGAGTTTCAAAAACCATTTTGCCAGTTTCATCTGTTGAATGAACAATTCTATTTATACTGTGTCCACCTTCTCTAGTATAATCAAATTCTTCATCTTTATAATCAAATTTCATACCTAAACTTAATAGTAAATCTATATTTTTTATAGATTCCTTTGCTAAAACTTCAACTGCTTCTTTTCTATTTTTGTGTCTTCCTGCCTTTAAAGTATCTTGTACAAAAGACTCCGTATCATCTTTATTTTTTGCTTTGGAGATTCCACCTTGAGCAAGATACGTGTTACACTCATCTGCTTTTGTCTTTGATATTATAATTACTTTTTTATCAGCTTCAATATTTAGGGCCGAAAAAAGTCCTGCAACTCCAGTACCAACTATCAATACATCAGTACAAATATCCATTATATCACTTCCCTAGAACAAGCATATTTTCTAAAGCTTTTGCTGCTTTATTTCTTATTTCTTCATCAATTTCTATTTGGAAATAATTGTCCTCTAAGCTCCATAATATGTGTTCCATAGTTGTCTTTTTCATATTTCTGCAAGTCATTCCTCTAATATTATAAAATTCCTTATTTGGATTTTGTGTCTTAGACTTATGAATTACTCCTTCTTCAGTAACTACAATAAACTTATTAGCTGAATCTTTTGTTGCAAAGTCTATTATGCCGCTAGTGCTTCCAATATAATCTGCAAGATTTCGAACTTCTTTTCTACATTCTGGATGAACTAAAACCTTTGCTTCTGGCATTTCTTCCTTTGCTTTTATTACATCTTCCTTTGCAATCCTATTATGAACACAGCAATGACCTTCCCATAAAATTATTTTCTTTTCAGGTACATGCTCTGCCACATATGAGCCTAAATTTTTATCTGGAACAAATATTATTTCATCAGCATCTATATTTTTTACTATTTTTATTGCATTTGAAGAAGTGCAACATACATCTGAAACCGCTTTTACCTCTACTGAAGAATTAACGTAGGTAACTACCTTAGCATTTGGATGTTCCTCTTTCATTTTTAATATATCTTTAACTACAGCCATATCAGCCATTGGACATCCTGCTTCTTTTACTGGAAGTAACACGGTTTTTTGTGGTGATAATATTTTTGCACTTTCTGCCATAAACTTAACTCCACAAAATACAATAACATCTGCATCATTTTCTTTTGCGCGCCTGCTAAGTTCAAAAGAGTCACCAACAAAATCTGCCAACTCTTGAATTTCTGGAATTTGGTAATAATGTGCTAAAATAATTGCATTTTTTTCTCTCTTTAGTTCTAGTATTTGCTCTTTTAAGTATTCAGACATTTTTTTAACTCCTTTATATATGCAGCATTTAATTATTATTCTCTAAAGATGTCACATATTTATTTTTACGTATATACCTTTAAAGAATAATATAACATTATATTTTTATATTATCAATATTATAAGTGAAATAAAGGAGCTTTTGAACCATTATAATACTGTTTGACAGTCCTTTATTTTACCTTATTCCTCTAATTTTCTTACCCTCTTCCACTTCTTTTCCGGATTTAATTTTCCATCCCATTTTT
>JAJXYA010000199.1 GCA_021780795.1 Bacillota bacterium
TCATAGGGGTCCTTTTCACAAGCTAAGACCAAAAGCTTAGCTAAATCTTTATCCAGCATTTTATCTGGTTCTATAAACCCATTGTTATATATAGTCTTTGCCCTCATAATATTTTGTGTGATTGTTCCTGTTTTATCTACGCAAAGAACTGTGGTGGAGCCTAAAGTTTCTACTGCAGGTATCCTGCGAATTAAGGTGTTCTTCTTAGCTAACCTAAAAGCACCTAAGGATAAGAATATTGTAAGCACCACGGGAAACTCCTCTGGTATAATTGCCATAGCTAAGGTTATACCTGCAAGAATACTTTTAACAAATTCACCAGTATACATATAGGAAAGACCTATTACTAAAAGGCACAGAACAAAACCAGCAATAGCTAAAGTTTTTACTAAATGAGATACCTTCTTTTGAAGAGGGGTAGGTTCTTCCTTTGTTTCACTTATAGCTTTTCCTATCTTTCCATACTCTGTTTCAAAGCCTATTGTCTTCACCCTAGCAGTGCATTTTCCAAAATTAGACAACGTACCGGCATATAAATAATCCTGTTTCCAGTAGTCCTTAGAGGAATCTATTGTTCCCATTGCCACCTTATATACAGGTTCACTTTCTCCAGTAAGCGAAGACTCATCCACTGAGAAATTTGATTCCTCTATTACTTCGCAATCTGCAGGGATACGATCTCCCTCCGATAAAAAAATTATATCAGAAGGTACAAGTTCTGAACTTTTGATTACTTCTTTTTTGCCATCACGAAGGACTGTAACATGAGGTGAGGTCAAATCTTTTAAAGCATTCATAGTTTTCTCAGTTTTCCATTCCTGAACAAAAGTTATAGTAGCAACAAAAATAACAAAGATAAGCATTATGCAAGCTTCTCTAGGTTCGCCTAATACAAAATATAAGGTTGCTGCTCCTGCTAATAATAAAAACATAGGTTCTTTGAATACACTTAAAAATTTTATTATGGGATTAGACTTTTTAATTTTTACAAGTTCATTAAAACCATGTTTTTCTCTAAGAGTTTTTACTTCTTCACCATTCAAACCTTTTAATGATTTATTTTCCATTTATTACACCTCATTATCAATTAATAATTAACATATTAATCATTATATGCTATAAACGTAGAAATGTTAAGCGTTTTATAAAAATATTTTACAGATATATATTATCAATTGAGAATTAAATATAGTTATTAATGGGAATTAATTGTAAATAATATACATTAATATATGATAATTCTTATTAAATAGGTAGGATGTAGATGGATAGCATTTTATTTTTTTAGGTTCGAGACCTAAGAAAATAAAGGTATGTGGATATTTTCTCCTTTTCACCCAAATTGGTTATACTATAAAATAGATAGTATAAAAATAGGAGGTGAAACTATGATTAAGAAAAATAAAGATTATAAATTTAGGTTAAAATCAAACAAAGAACAAAGCATATACTTAGAAAGAGATTTTGGTTGTAGTAGAAAAATGTGGTCTTATTATAGATAGGGATCTCAATGCAAGTATAAATATAAAAGAGGCTGGTTCTACCTTGTTAGCTTGGTAAACTTATCTCCACTAGGAGATACTACCAAGAAGCTTCCACTTCTATAAGTGGGAGTGAGTTCACATGGACTTGTGGTAAATAAAATATAGGAGGAGAATAAAATGAAAAAAATCAGTTTAGTATTGATGAGTTTATTAGTGGTTTATGTGTTCGTAGGATGTAGTACATCTAAAAAAGGCGAAGATAACAGATATACTGCAACTGTAGAGAGCGATAGCTATAACATATCTACAGAAATAGGTGGCAAGATGAGCAAAATAAATTTAGTCCAAGGACAGGAAGTAAAGCAGGGAGAAAAGGCTGCGCAGCTTGAAACAAAGCTTTATGAACTTCAGAGGAAACAAGCTGAAATAGCTTTAAACTTTGCAAAGCTCAAAAAGGACTCATTACCTAGTAATGCTACAGATAATATGATAAAGCAAGCTGATAATGGAATTGAAGCAGCGCAAAATGCTGTAGACTTAGCTCAGCTTCAAATAGATAAGACTAATATAAAGAGTGAATTTAGTGGCGTAGTTACAGAGGTTTTTGTAAATAAAGGCGAAATGGTAACACCAGGAATGAATATTGCTAAGGTAATAAATAATAAAGAAAAATTTGCTCAAATATATGTTGAAGAATCAAAAAGAAATGAAGTTAAACTTGGAGAAGAGCTAGGTATTTATTTTAATGATAAGGAAATTGGTAAAGGGAAAATAGTATTTATTTCACCTATATCAGAGTTTACGCCTAAAAATACAGAAACAAAAGAAGGAAAAGAAAAAACTGTCTTCCAAGTTAAGCTTTCACTAGTAGATAATGAAAAGATAGTACCAGGAATGATGGTAGATGTAATGTTGAAAGCTGGTGAGTAATATGGAGATGGCAATAGAAGTAAATAATCTTACAAAGAAGTTTGGAGACTTTGCTGCAGTTAGTAATATTAGTTTTGAAGTACCAAAGGGAAAAATATTTGGATTCCTAGGGCCAAATGGTTCCGGTAAGTCTACTACTATTAGAATGCTGTGTGGAGTTTTAACCCCTACGGAAGGCAGTGCTAAGGTTTTAGGTTATGATGTTTTTAAAGAGGGAGAAAAAATAAAACAAAGCATTGGTTATATGTCTCAAAAATTCAGTTTGTATGAGGATTTAACCGTAAATGAGAATCTAGATTTTTACGCAGGAATATATGGTCTAAGTAAAAAAGAAAGAGAGGAGAGAAAAAAAGGAATTATAAAGATGGCTGGCCTTGAAGGTAGGGAAAAGGCTATGACTAAGAATCTTTCAGGTGGCTGGAAACAACGTCTTGCCTTAGGTTGTGCACTAATTCATAAACCCAAGCTATTAGTTTTAGATGAGCCCACAGCTGGCGTTGATCCAGTTTCAAGAAGAGTGTTTTGGCAAATGATTTATTCACTTGCAAAGCAGGGAATAACAGTGCTCGTTACAACACATTACATGGATGAGGCAGCCAGTTGTGATATGTTAAGCTTTATTTTTAATAGCAGAATTATTGCTAGTGGGACTCCAAAGGAACTAATAGAGCAAGAAGGGGTAAATAACCTAGAAGATGTTTTTATAAAATATGTTGAAAGAGAAAGCAACGAGAAAATCGAAAGCTCCTTTGAAGATATAAAGTTTGCACTAGGGGAGGAGTAATAAATTATGAATATGCAGCGATTTATTTCAATAGTTAAAAAAGAATTCATTCAAATTAAAAGAGATAAGGCTAGTTTTGGTATTGCAATTATGATGCCTATAATGATGATGCTACTTTTTGGATATGCAGTAACTACGGAACTAGATAATATATCTACAGTGGTTTTAGATCAAAATCATACTAAAGAGAGTAGAGAATTTATAAAGAGCTTTGAAAACACAGGATATTTTAATATAACTAAAGAAGAAAATAATATAGAGAAAATTCAACGTGAGATGGATGAAGGACTAGTACATGCAGCTATAATAATTCCTCCCGATTATAGCAATAAAATACTAAAGGGAGAAAAGCCAGCAGTACAATTGCTAATAGATGGTTCAGATCCAACTACGGCTAGAACAGTATATAGCAGTGGGGTTTTAACAGGAGAAAGATATGGGGCTAAGTTTTGGAGTAAATCCATGGAGAAGTATCCAAGTAAAGCGTCAATTGGAGGAATAGAGGTTAACACTAGGGTACTATACAACCCTAGTTTAAGAAATCAAAACTTTGTAATTCCAGGTCTTGTGGGACTCATAATGCAGAATATAACTATATTACTAACAGCCTTTGCATTAGTTAGAGAAAGGGAACGAGGAACAATAGAGCAGCTAATGGTTTCGCCACTAACAGCTCCAGAAATAATCCTCGGAAAACTTGTGCCCTACGTTGTTATTGGGTTTTTAGATTTTATTTTTGCACTAACATTGGGTATAGGCTGGTTCTCAGTACCTATTATGGGGAGCTTGCCGCTGTTATTATTTTTAGGCTTAGGCTTTGTTATTTGTGCACTAGCTATAGGGATTTTAATATCAACTGCGGCAAAAACTCAGCTTCAAGCAATGCAGCTTAGCTTCCTTGTGCTACTTCCAAGCATTCTTTTGTCAGGTTTTATTTTCCCCAGAGAGTCAATGCCAAAAATAATTCAATTTATAGGTAGTATTATACCGCTTACTTATTTCTTGAACATTTTGAGAGGGATTGTATTAAAGGGAGTA
>JAJXYA010000210.1 GCA_021780795.1 Bacillota bacterium
GAATATTAAATGAAGTATTTAATAGCACTCCAATTTGTGTGATTTTTTTAAACTCTGTTAATAATTTGTATAATTTAAAATTTTCTTCTTTCTTTACCGCTTGAACTCTTGTTGTACCATCTTCATTAATTACTGCTGGTATATCTTTTTTCTTATCATCTTTTACTTTTAATGCCAAAGACATGAATTTAGTGTATTCTGCATAATCTTCATCAAAATACAGTGAAAAATCTTCTGCAATAACCGATGATGCAAATGGTCTATATTTCTCACGAAATTTTATACTGCTGTTAACGTGATCTTTCATATGTTCTTTTCTTGGATCTGCTAATATTGATCTATTTCCTAATGCCCTTTGTCCAAGCTCCATTCTTCCCTGGAACCATCCCACAACCTTACCATCCGCTAGTTTCTCCGCAATATATCTTTCAATATCTTCTACCTTTCTTATTTGTAATTTAGCTTTTCTTAATTCTCTTTCAATATCATCCATTGAAAAACTTGGTCCATAATAGTTTTGAATCTGTTTTCCTAACCTTACTCCATTGTAATTGTTGTAGTACCCATATAAAGCTGCACCTATTGCTAAACCACTATCATCAGGGCAACTAGAAATAAACATATCTTCAAATGGTGTTGTCTTTAATAATTTACCATTAAATAATGAATTCATAAAAACTCCACCACCAAGAACAACATTTGAGCATTTTGTCTCTTTGTATAATACTTCAAGCATATGTGTTAAAATTTCTTCTATAATTTGTTGTATGGCCGCTGCTATTTCAAAATGAACAGCTTCTAATTTATTATTAGCTACAGGAGGACATCCAATTAATTCAACTAAAGCATCACTATACATGCTACTACTATATTCAAGGTAAAAATTAAAATATTTTAAATTTAACTCAAAAGTACCATCATCTTTAATTTCAATTAGTTTTCTTAACTTGTAGTAAAACTCATTATTTTTATGCCCATATGCAGACATCCCCATTACTTTCCATTCATCTCTATCATGTCTATATCCTAAAAACTCAGTTATGGTTCCATAGAATAATCCTAAAGAATGAGGATATATCTGAGTCCTAATTTTCATCATTTCTTTATTAGTGCCAAGCCCAAATATCGCGGTCCCGTCCTCTCCACATCCATCAACAGTTAGAATAGCCGCATCTTTAAAAGGAGAAAGATAGAATGCATTAGCCATATGTGAAAGATGATGACTGATATAGTTTACCTTTAAATGGCAATTATCATAGTTTAATTTTTGCTCAAGTGGTCCAATATACTCACTTTTATAAAAAGGGGCTAATTCCATAGGAATTTGATATATAATTTCAGGATACCACCTTAACACATCTACATATCGGTAATCATACATATTTAATGGTACACCTGGATCATTAGCAATATATACACATGATATATCATTCATTTTAATTCCAGCTTCTTTCAAACAGTATTCAATGCTATTTTTAGGAAATTTACGAGAATTTTTTTCTCGTGTTAATCTCTCCTCAGCAATTGCTGCAACAATATCCCCATCATAGCATAGTGCTGCCGAAGCCATATGAACATTGCTACATATCCCCAATACATACGCCATTATTTTTTCCTCCCATCTCACTATTATTCTCTATAATCATTTTGTTAACTTCGATTAAACTATTAATTAGATAGTCAATTTTCTCTTTTTCTGCTAATAATACCTCATAACCTAATGGTTGCCCAATAACAAATACATCTATATCTCCATTTCTTCTACATATTGAACGATTTATGCAGTAATCATCTATATTTTCGTTTGCATATATTGGATTACTTTGTAACTGTATTACCGTTCTTTCGCCTATGGGAATACCTTTTGCTTTTAATAACTTTATAATTTCTTCTCTATGTATAAAATCACTTTTTGTTGGTATAAATTTAAATATCAATCCAAATGGACTAGATACTGATTCCTCAATTGTCTCTATCGGCTCTATCCATTCAATTTTATTTTCTTTAATATTCTTATAAATGTACTCAATATTTTTATTCTTCATTAATATTTGAAATTCTAATCTTTTTAATTGACATCTTAATATAGCTGCTGCAAATTCTGACATCCTAAAGTTCCAACCAATATGTGGATGAACATTTGATTCCGATTTTAATCGTCCATGATTCCGCAATCTTGATAATTTCAAATATAACTCATAATCATTAGTAATTAGCGCTCCACCCTCTCCACAGCTTGCACTTTTATTAAAAGCAAAACTAAAAACTCCTGCTATACCATACGTCCCCACCTTTTTATCTTTAAGAGATGCCCCTATAGCTTGACAACAGTCTTCAATTATAATTAAATTATGCTGATTTGCAATCTTTGAAACTTTCTCCATGTCACAGACATTTCCCCATAGATGAACTGGTATTATTGCACGTGTTTTTTCACTTACTGCGTCTACAATGCTTGATATATCTATACACAATGTTTTAGGATCCACATCAACAAATACCGGTACTGCTCCACACCATGTTACTGCTGTAGCAGTAGAAATAAATGATAACGAAGGAACTATAACTTCATCACCTGCCCTAATTCCTGCAGCAATTAAGGCAATATACAAAGCTGATGTTCCATTACAGACAGACATACAATATGAACTCCCATTATAATCTGCAAATTCTCTCTCAAAACATTCATTCTGAGAATTATCAAATATACCTCCCCATCGTTTACTTTCCAAAACATTTTTTAACGCTATTACTTCATTTTCATCATAGTAAGGCCACTTGTCAAAAATCGGCTTATCTACCTCCAACTCATTTGATAATTTCATATTAACCTCCATTTCGCCGCTATCGCTTGCGACACAAATAGTAATGAAAAAATAGTGTGCGATTTCCACTACTTGTCAATAATTAAACTGAGGAAAGATATACTACAAAGCACGGCGAGGTGAGTCGTAGATTACTAACTCAGTTCAAAACAGTATATTAACCAGTGTAAGAATCATCTTTCAAGCACAAATAAGTGGTTCTATTAGACCGAACGCTAATCATTGTTTTAGCTCTTAGTTAAATGTGTGATGATTCAGTCAATGTCTTCTCCTCCAAAATTTTTTTAGGAGGCTTATTCTATGAATGTTGTTTACCCTATCTGTTGTGGTGTCGATGTGCATAAAAATTTTCTCGTTGCCACAATTATTACTTCACAGGGTTTTACACCCCATTATTCAAAAAAGAGATTCTCAACTTTTAACAATTCCATTCTTCAGTTTAAACAGTGGCTAATTGACAACAACTGCTTTGACGTGTGCATGGAATCTACAGGTAAATATTGGGTTCCTGTCCATAATCTCTTGGAAGGAACTATACACGTAACCATTGCTAATCCAAAATGGGTTAGAGCTGTTAAAGGGAACAAGGATGACACAAAAGATTCCAAATGGATTGGAGACCTATTCCGTCTAGGATTAGTTCCTGGAAGCTATATTCCCCAAAAACCTATACGTATTCTTCGTGAATATACTAGATATCGTTCCAAACTTGTTGCCTGTAAAAGCAGTGAAAAAAATAGATTTCAAAATGCTTTTACTGTCTGCAATGTAGCCCTTGATGCTGTCGTTTCTGACATGTTTGGCAAATCTGCCAGTTCCATCACTGACTACTTGGTTTCTTGTGATACCTTTAACCCTAAATACTGTGTATCTCTTCTTCAAAAATCATTGAAGAATAAAGCAGACACTGTGGTTGAATCTATACAAGGATATCAGATGACACAAGAACAAAAGGATCGTATTATTATGGTTCGTTCTCATCTTGAATATTTAAACAACTCTATTGCTAAATTGGATGAGATGCTTAATAAGATGACCAAACCTTATGAAAATGCAATTAAACTTCTTTGTACCATTCCCGGAGTAGACAGAAGCTCTGCAATTACTATCATCTCCGAAATTGGTACCGATATGTCTCAATTTTCTAACTCCAAGCGTTTATGTTGCTGGGCAGGTTTAACTCCAGGTAATAATGAATCTGCTGGTAAGAAAAAATCAGTCCGTATAACACGTGCCGGTGTTTACCTCAAACCTGCATTAGTACAAGTTGCTCATGCAGCCGTGAAATCGGATAAATTTCCTTACTACAAAAGCAAATACGAACGTATTTATAAACGCAGAGGTAAAAAAAGAGCCATCATTGCTATCGCAAGGATGATTCTCACCGCTATCTACAATATGTTTATTAGTG
>JAJXYA010000207.1 GCA_021780795.1 Bacillota bacterium
ATTCATGAATAAAAGTATTGATGATTTTCTATCAATACAAAAATATTAATATTTATTACAAAATATTTAAGGAGTGTTCATTTTGGATTATAGATTAGAACAAGATTTATTAGGTGAGAAAAATATCAATAACTGTACTTACAGTGGAATAAATACGGCCAGAGCTTTGGAAAACTTTGATTTAAACAGCAAGACTGTAAATTTGAATCTTATAAAAGAAATTGCTCTTATTAAAAAGGCAGCAGCAATGACAAATAAAAAACTAAATTTACTTGCCTCTGAAAAAGCTGATGCAATAATAAAAGCAAGTGAAGAAATCATAGAAGGAAAATTTGATGTTGAATTTAAAATCAGTGCATTTCAAGGCGGAGCTGGTACATCCACTAATATGAATGTAAATGAAGTTATTGCTAATAGAGCTATTGAAATACTCGGTGGCAATAAAGGAGATTATGATCTAGTGCACCCTCTTAACCATGTTAATATGTCACAGTCAACTAATGATGTTTATCCCTCTGCTCTTAGAATTGCTGCAATCAGGTTAATCAGAAAGTTAAGCAATTCTTTATCTAGTTTACAGGAAGCTCTTCAAATGAAAGAAAACGAGTTTTCAGATATAATAAAACTAGGAAGAACTCAATTAATGGATGCACTGCCAATGACAGCTGGGCAAAGTTTTGGAGCATATTCAAAAGCAATAGAGAGGGATAGATGGAGAATATACAAGGTAGAAGAAAGATTAAGGCAGATTAACCTTGGGGGTACTGCAATAGGCACAGGGTTAAATGCTACAAATAAATACGTATTTATGCTGACAGATATTATTCAGGATCTCACTGGTCTTGGTATCGCAAGGTCTGACTACCCTATGGATATTACACAAAACTGTGATATCTTTGTAGAAACTTCTGGATTATTAAAATCCTGCAGTGTAAATCTTCTTAAGATTTCAAATGACTTAAGACTACTTAATTCTGGCCCATGTGGAGGAATCGGAGAAATTATCTTGCCTAAGATGCAGGCTGGTTCAACAATAATGCCAGGAAAAGTAAACCCTGTTATTCCTGAAATGGTTGCACAAGTCAGCTTAAGAGTAATTGCTAATGATAGCGCTATAACTATGGCAAGTTCCATGGGACAATTAGAACTAAATGCCTTTACTCCACTTATAGCAGAATGCTTGCTAGAATCCTTGGAACTTCTTGATAGAAGCGTTTTGATTTTTAAAGAAAAATGCATATATGGCTTGGAAATGAATAAGGACAGATGTTTAGAAAACTTAGAAAAATCCTTAGTTTCTGCAACTGCTTTAGTTCCCCATTTAGGTTATGATAAAGCTAGCTCAATATCAAAAAAGGCCTTAGCTACTGGAAAAACCATAAGAGAAATTCTGTTGGAAGAACAAATCTTGCCTAATGAGATTATAGACAAGATATTATCTCCATCCGAATTAATAAAAACTAATATACCTGGGAAATAATCTATAAATGAATTAACTTTAAAAATAGATGCAAAATAAATTGGGCCAGTAGATAGTTTTGTGTAAAAACTATCTACTGGCTACTAAAAACCAAATTTTAGATTTTTGGGGTTTTATGGTGGAAGCGAAGAACTATTTTCGTATCCTCGGCTTTTGCATTATTGAATTTACTATCCATTAATTATTGATTTTATCATAGACTGATAATTTATCTCCAATAACTATCGCTTAATCCATAGATATGAGAAAACGATTAATTCATGAATTAACCGCTTTCTTCTTAAAATCTAACTAATATTTAAAGTTAACGAATATAAAATTATTTTTTTACTTCTTGTTTCCCACTTACAGAAGATGTAGCATCCATTTTAAATCCAGCCTTAGCTGCATCGTCTTTAAAATAGATATTTCCTTCAACCTTATTATCAATTAACTTGAAATCGTTAGTTTCAACATATAAATCACCTTTAAAAGTTCCATGTTCAATACTTGCTTGTGGACTCTTAATAGTTAATTTTGGTGCTGTTAATGTAAATCTAGCTGTTACTTTACGGGCATCATCTTGAGTATAAAGAGCTATCTTTCTTTGAATAAGTTCTTTACCTGCATCATCCTTTTTACCATTTTTGAATTCGCCTTCTAATACTAGATCCTTGTCAAATGTCAAATCCTTAGTAGCAGCAATAATCCATTTCCCATCTTTGCTTATTGCCTTAGTGAATACATCTGGATCACTTGTTACAGATGCTGATGCTGTAGCATCTGCTTTTGGTTTTTCTGTTGGTGCTGGTGCATTTGTTGAAGTATCTTTAGAACCACATCCAACTAATAATGCAGCAACCATAACTGCTGATAGTAATAATGCTTGAATTTTCATAAAAAGTTCCCCCTATTTTTTTAAAATTTATTATAACATAATTGATAAAAAACAATACCATAATATCACAATTTATCATTATGATTATAAACAATAACTATTTTTAAATATAATTCAAAAATCTCTACTTAGATATTAGAATTATTTTTATTTTGATTTAATTTTATTCTTTATTTAATAAAATCTTACTAATAACTTTTTTGTTGTCTTTAATAAGATATTTTTGTTGTCACTGTCTGGCAGAGTATTAATTAAATTAAACGCTCTATTAGTATATCTTTCTGCTAATGCTTTGGACTTTTCAATTCCCCTAAATTCTTTTACTATGTCAGCAATGCCCTTAAGATCATTTTCATCATAGGATTCTTTATCAAGAATTGAGGATAAATCTAGATTTTTTTTCTCAAGAGCATATATTAGGGGCAAAGTATAAATACCTTGTTTTATGTCAATACCTATAGACTTTCCAACTATCATTTCATCCCCTGTATAATCTAAAATATCATCAATTATTTGAAAAGCCATACCTATATTATGTCCGATATTGGAAAGTTTTCTGCGTAGTTTATCATCACATTCACTTGCCATAGCTCCACTATAAAAACTCAAAGCAAAAAGCTCAGCAGTCTTTGCAGATATTCTTTTTAAATATTTTCTTACAGATACTCGTTTATTGTACTTAGAGGAGAATTGTTCTATTTCTCCCATGCATATTCTGGACATAACATTTGAGTCTACTTTAATATTTTTTAAATTAGAATGCTCAGATAAAATTTTAAAGCATCTACAAAACAAAAAATCCCCTATGTATACTGCATAATCTTTACCATATTTGGCCTGAATGGTTTCAGTTCCTCTTCTGAGTTTAGAATCATCTACTATGTCATCATGAACCAAAGTAGCCATATGAAGCATCTCAAGTACAGCTGCCAGATGATACGCTTCTTCTTCTTTAAAGACACCAAATCTTGCAGCAATAATCAAAAATGCAGGTCTAAGAAGCTTACCACCAGATTTTATGAGCTCTAAAATTGCATTTTCAACAAGCTTTTCTTTACACTTAATATTTTTGTTCATTATTTTAATAACTTCTTCTAAGTCATTTTTTACAATTGGATATTCATTCCAAAATTCATCCATGTGATCACCCTTTATCGTCAAATAATTTAGTAGTTACGTTTATCTTATTTAAGTGGTTTAAAATATATCTAGAAGTTAAACCGACAAAAAAGCCTGTCCCTATTCCTGACATTGTTAAAATGGGAAGATATAAACTTATATTTACATTTTGAACTATCAATGCAGCTATGGCAATTTGACCTATGTTATGAAACACTGAACCTGCTGTACTAATTCCTATTAGACTTACATTATCTTTACCTACTCTCTTTATTAATACCATTATAATAAAGCTAAATAATGCCCCAGCAATGCTATATAATAGACTAGATATACTTCCACCAAGCATAGCTGAAAGTATCAACCTAACTATAATAACTATGAAAGTTTCTATTTCACCAAATAAATACAGTGATACAACAGTAATGATATTCGCTAACCCAAGTTTTGCTCCTGGCGTTATAAACGGTACTGGTATCATTGATTCAAATATATGAAGCACCAGTGCTTGTGACACAAGCAATGATAAGAATACCATCTTTCGAGTTTTTGTCATTTAATTCACCTTAAAAGGATACTTCATCGGTCTCCTGTTTTCCTTCACCTATTATTCTTACAACCAACTTATGTGGTAAACATATTAAGGATTCCCCAGGTTTGCTGATAGCATGAGCCTTTACACATATTTTGTCATGGCAGTCTGCATCAATGATTTTTACCTGTTCATTATCTATTTCAACAACATTTTTCCCTAGTT
>JAJXYA010000225.1 GCA_021780795.1 Bacillota bacterium
TTTCTTGTGCTTAATGCTTTAACTCAAGATACATTAGATCCAGTAGAAGTCTCTCTTTTTGTAGGCACTAATTACATAGTCTCTTATCATAATGAAAAGTTAAATGAACTAGATGAAGCCTTTGAAAGAGCAAAAATAAATGAAAAAAATTGGTGTAAGGGCCCTTCTTATATTGCTCATCAGATATTAGATAAAATAGTTGATTACTTCTTTCCAGCTATCTATAAAGTTGAAGATAGGTTAAATGAAATGGAAAGTAACGTTATGAAAAAGCCAATTCATACCTTAATGGATGAAATCTTTGAGATAAGAAGTGATTTATTAAAGCTGCGAAGAATAGTAAATTCTATGCGTGATTTATTGTACAGAATATTAAACTCTGAGCGACTTGAAGGGTTTTATGAACATCAAATGTACTTTTCCGATATCTATGATCATTTAGTGAAACTCTCAGATATGGTAGATTCAAATAGAGAAATGACCTCTGATATACGTGATAATTATATGTCCATAAACTCAAGCCGTATGAATAAAAACATGATGGTTTTAACTGTTATAACAACTATATTTATTCCACTAACATTTATAGTAGGAATTTATGGTATGAACTTTGAAAATATGCCAGAACTCACTTGGAAGTACGGTTATTTTGCAGCTTTACTAATTATGGCTATTATTGCAGCGGAGATGTTTTTATGGTTTAAGCGTAAAGGGTGGTTTGATATTTAATAATAAATCATAGGGGGGCTATACAATTGATAGAAGGAAAAAATATAATAATAAGACAGCTTGAACTTGGGGATGAAGAATACTTATATAAATGGTGGAACGATGGAAATTTAATGGAACATGCCACACATGTTTTTGGAACTCTGCAAAGTAAAGAAACCATCAGAAATAGTATTCTACGTGAAATTGAAAATTCAAGCATGCATCCTAAGTCAAAACGTTTCATTATATGTAAAAAGGAAAATTTTGAACCCATTGGGGAAATAAATTATGGCAGCTTAGATCAAAGAAGTCAGAAATGTGAATTTGGAATTAAAATTTGTGAATTAGCACAGCAAGGAAAAGGCTATGGTCAAGATGCCCTATACCATTTCATTGATTTTTTATTTAGATTTTTAAATTTAAATAAGATAGAGCTTACCTCAATGATTGATAACACACGAGCTCACACTTTATATAGAAAACTGGGCTTTAAGGAAATTGGGATTATTCGTGAAGGGTATTTTGATAGCAGAACTGGTGATTTTTCTCATGTGTTATTTATGGATTTATTAAAAACAGAATGGCTACAGGTAAAGAAAAGTATACAATTATAACTAGAAATGGAGCGTGTATTATGAAGAGGCAATATATGAATTGTCAAAGTTCTTAGCAAGAAATACTGATAATTTAGAAAGATGGAAGAAATAAAAACTTTCTTACTAAACTACTTTTTAGAGAGTTTTCTGCCTTGATGCATTTTAAAGAAGGAGAGCCAGCTTATGAATTGGATTGATTTAATAAAAAATTACACACCCTGCAATGAACAAGAGAAAAAAGATAAAGAACTAATTGAGTATTGCATCGATAAATTCGATGACATTTTAACTAGAGACAATATGGTCGCTCATATAACAAGCTCTGGCTTTATAGTCAATAAAACAAAAGACAAGGTATTAATGGTGCACCACAATATATATAATTCATGGTCTTGGACAGGTGGTCACGCTGATGGTGAAGAAGATTTATTAGCTGTTGCAATTAAAGAAGCAAAGGAAGAAACTGGAGTAAAAAACATTCGCCCTGTTACTTCTCAAATATTTTCACTGGACATATTACCTGTGCTTTCTCATATGAAAAGGGGGAACTACGTGTCTGCACATTTACATCTATCCATTGCTTATTTAGCTCTGGCTGATGAAGATGAACCACTTATTGTAAAAGCAGATGAAAATAGTGCTGTTAAATGGATTCCCATAGACGAAGTTAATGTGTATAGCAATGAGCCTCATATGCAGAAGCTCTATGATAAATTAATAACTAAAATTAAAGCACTTAAGATTTAACTTATAATGTTAAATCCTAAGTGCTCTTTATATCTCTAACTTTTAAAGTATAAAAAAACCATACACATCACCACTTGCCAAAATTTTTATAGGTATAAAACAACTCTTAAATAAATATATTATAGAATACATCATTGAAATCATTATATTTTTCCTAGTAACTCTATTTTAAATAATCACAGAAAGGAAAATAAAATATGTTTAATATTTTTAAGGTAAAAGGTAAAAAAAGCATTATTGCTCTCATTATTAGTGTTTTATTAGCAGAAGGCATAGGTTTCTTGAGTGGTTTTTTGAGTATTACCCCTGCTAGTACCTATGAAAATTTTAACAAACCTTCCTTTTCACCTCCTGCATGGGTTTTTCCTGTAGTGTGGACAATTCTATTTTTTTTAATGGCGATAGCAGCCTATAGAATTTGGGTGAAAGGTAAATCTGGAGAAGATGTGACAAGAGCACTATTTTT
This sequence comes from Bacillota bacterium, assembly GCA_021780795.1. Next base: position 2,521 of record JAJXYA010000225.1, read on the forward strand.
ATATTTTATTCAGTTATTACTAAACTTCCTTTGGTCCATTATATTTTTCAGACTTAGACTATATGCAATTGCGTTCTTAGAATTGCTTGTATTATTAGTATTCATTCTTTTAACTACTTTTGAGTTTCATAAGATAGATAAGACTGCTGCTTATCTTATGATTCCGTATATAGCTTGGGTGTCCTTTGCTGGAGTTTTGAATTATACTATATGGATGCTAAATTAAGAAACCTTCTCTTATAATCTGAGGGTGTTCCCCATAATTCCAGGCGATTAAATAGAGGATAAGCAGAGTTAAATTTCACATAAATAGGTGCTTTATCTAAGTAAGAATTCCTACTAAAAAATTCTCTATCTCCATATCTAATAGCCTGTAATGCCAGTGGTAATTCCTTAGCAAAAATGCTATTACGTACCGCTGACATTACTGGGTTATTTTCTTTATCTACCATAACATTAACTATAAGGGCATACTCATTATTAACCCTACCCCATTCTGCCAGCACTTCATCTCTCATGTCAGTAATCTTAGCATAATCATATCTTGCTGCAACAGTCAAAAATAACTCTCCAGTTTCATCTGAATGAGTAAGTGTATATTTCCTGGGAATAACAGGTTTTGTTTCACCTGTTCCCACGCCAAAATTAACGTTTAACATTTTAGGATTTAATTTTTCCAAGGCTTTCCCTCCACAATATAGATACATTATATATATTATGAAGTTAGTTGCTACTGTGTTCGACTTTCTTAAATTTTCTAACTTCTCCTAATGCTCTAATTATCAAAATGCACATTTCCCATATCATCATCCGCCATAAAATCTATATCAACATTCTTTTCCCTTAGCTTACCAATATAAATCACTGCACTTCTAAAAGTCTTTTTATCCTTTGGATTTTCTAGTCTAACTGAAAAATTCACAGGCTTATTGTAGCATTTACAGTACTGCATATTGCTCAATTGTTTTTTAAAACTGCTAAGTGGCAACACCTCATGAGTTACATTATGCTCTCTACAGTATTTAACAAACCTATCATAAAAGGAGGTGTAATTAAGCCTAAGCACAAAGTCCCCATCTGAATCTAGCGTTACATCATAGTCAATATCCCTTAGGAGTTCATTATTAGCTGCCATACGATTCATAGTTTCAAAGTTTTGTTCTATAACCGTCTTATTGCTTGAACCACTATCTAATAAATCCTCATAAGCGCCCTTTTGTATTGATGAAATAATCTCCTTAATAGAAAAACCTATACTCTCTTGCATATTTAGATCTAAATCATCAAATACCATTTTAAGTAAAGCAATACCAAGTATACAGTTAGCTATAGAATTTTTAACCCTATCATTTTTAATATTATTACCTATGCACTTTTCAAAGGTTGCAGTATGAAGATCCTTAATTTTTTTCTCTTCCATTTTTAACCCCTCCTTCAAAAGACTTCTTCCAAGTTTATTAAGTAAAAGCTGATTTTCCTTTAATTTTTCTAGACTCTCCTTAGTTTCTTCATCAAAATAAGAAGTTGCAAATATAACTCTAAGGCTTCTCCCTACATTAGCTGTTTCCTCTATACCTACTTCTCCAGACAAAATCACCGAAGCTCTAGGAATAAAGCATCTATTTTTCTCTAGGGTAGCTACCCCTTTTATGCCCTTATAATTATCATAGGAATTCCTCATAACCCCTGATATTAAATCCACCTTATACTT
>JAJXYA010000316.1 GCA_021780795.1 Bacillota bacterium
ATTTACCGTATATAGCTTTCCTTCTCTATTGGTTCTTACCTTACATTTACCATGTGCGCCAACTGGAATAAGACAGCTGTGAGGGCAAAGTTTACAACTTATCTTATCTCCTTGCACTTCATAAAATAGTGCTTCCTTTTCCATATTTCATCACTCCTATTTATGCCTAATAACCTCAAACTTTTCTATAGAGTATTTTTCATTGGTGGAAATTGATGCTTTCTTTAACACAATACTTATTTGTTCCTCTACTGTGTTAACACCTTCTAAATCTGGTAATAGTAGCCCAGTCTTTCTGCCACTTCTTACAACTACTCCATATCTTTTTGGATTTAGCTCTTCTATTGAAGCTTCTATAGGCTCTGTTAAGACATCTACTGAAAAGACGATATCCTCAAGTTCCCCCTCCGATACTGCACTAAACCTTGGATCGCCCTCTCCTGCTTCAATAGCATTTCGCATTATTTCTTCTGCAATGCTATCTGTCACTGGAAAAATAGTCCCTATGCAACCTCTTAGCGCTCCAAACTTCTTAAGCGAAACAAAGACTCCCCTTTTACTATTTATCATTTCTTCTGTTACATAGTTTGGAACCTCCATGAAATTGCCCTCTATTAGATAATGAGTTAGACTTTCTCTTGCAAGGCGAACATAAACATCTTCGTTATTTGTTCGCTCTATATATTTTTTTCTTTTCTCCTTAGTGATTTCTGATAATATATCTCTATCACTGCTTTCAAGTTCAAATTTCATTACTGCGTATCCAACTCCAAAGGTGCCTTCATAAGAAAGAAGTTCTCCTTTTATATCATTGCCTGCCATTGCTCCAAGCATTATATAATAAGACCTTAATCCACATTCTCCAGCGTTTTCAATCATTTCAGAGTTTATATTAAATACCCCAGCTACATCACCCTTTGTTAGTAAACTTATTATTTCCTTATCAAACTTTTCTCCAAAGGGACTATAATCATAAGGTCCTTCGTCTTTAAGACGATGAGAAAGATCGCCACTGCCAATGAATACAACGTTTTTATTGCTTTCTTCTACAGCTTCTTTAATTACCTTACCAAATCTATAGAGCTGCATAGGAGAAAGACCACCATATGTAATATGAACAAGCTTGAAGGTACTGTATTTATTCCCAATAAAATATAGTGGAACTATGGTACCATGATCTAATTCATATTCCCTGCCATACTTTTTAATGAAATTACGTGTTATCTTAGCAGTAGGTATGTCATTTTCATCAGACTTATCCATAATCCTTAGTGTCAAATCCAAGTCTATATCAAAGTTCATAGAAACCTCTGGAGCCCTAAACTGCTTTAAACTCCCTGAAATAGAACTTTCAAAAGAAAGTGATATAGCATCTGAAAACATAGTGCCGTGTGGTGTAATTACTATTATCGTATCTGGTTTTAACTCTGCTATTTCCTTCCCAACACTTTCACAAGCATCATATGTGCTTTGTATCTTTTTTTCCTCTCCACGTCCCACCTCTGGAACTATTATCGGTGGATGTGGCATTGTATAATAAGCTGTTATTTTACCCATTAAAATCACCTTTCCTATTCACTAATCTCTAAACCAGTTGAAAAATAGCCTGTTGCTATGAAAGTCTATTTATTTTCATATACCTAAATATTTTACCCATGACGTAAAGTTCATATCCATAAAGATTGATGCAATAAAACCTTAGGTTAAAAACCTTCTAAAAAAGGACAAAAAAAGAGATGCAGTCGCATCTCTTCTCTCTTGCTATAATTAAACTTATGTTTATATTGCTACTGTTGCTTGCTTTAAGTATTCTAATTCTTCCCCTTGTAAATAAGGAGAAAGTTTCTCAAATACAGTTCTATGGTAATTATTTAGCCACGCCTTTTCTTCAAGTGTTAATAAAGACGCATCTATAACTTCTAAGTCTATAGGACATACAGTTAAAGTTTCAAAATTCATAAATTGTCCGCCGTATTGAGTGTTTTCATTCTTTTGAACAACAACTATGTTTTCTATTCTTATACCATGCTTTTCTGCCTTATAAACTCCTGGTTCGTTGGACATTACCATTCCTTTTTCAAGCTTAACAGTATTAGGAACCATAGCTATTCTATGTGGTCCTTCATGAACATTTAGGAAGAATCCTATTCCATGTCCTGTTCCATGCTTATAATCCATGCCTGCATTCCAAAGTGGAATTCTAGCTATAATGTCTAAATTTGAACCAGTAGTTCCATATAGAAATTTCTGCATAGTTAAATCAATCATACCTCTTAATACTAGAGTGAAATCTGTTTTCTCTTCTTCTGTTAATGAACCCATTGCTAAAGTTCTTGTAATATCTGTTGTTCCATCTAAGTATTGAGCACCAGAATCTATTAAATAAAGACTCTCTGCATTTATTGTAGCTTGATTTTCTTTTGTAGCACTATAGTGAGGCATAGAAGCATTTCCTCTGTAAGCTGAAATAGATCCGAAGCTTAAATCATAGAAATTATCTCCGCCTCTTCTTATTTCCTCAAGTTTATCTGATGCTTCTATTTCAGTAATGTTACGTGTCTTTATGGTTTTCTTTATCCAAGTTATAAATTTAACCATAGCAACACCGTCGCGTGTCATTGCGTTTCTAATATTTTGAACTTCAATATCATTTTTTACAGCCTTTAATCTTGTAGTTATATCCATAGTCTCTACAGTTTTAATCTTTATAGAACTATATATTTTGGTGTTAGTTTTTGCTGCATCAAGTAATATTGTTCCTACTTTAATATCTTCTAAGAATTTTCCTATACTATCGTAAGGCATTATTTCTATCTTAGCCTTTTCAAGCTCAGTCCTAACCTCTGCATTAATCTTTTTATCATCGATAAATAAATTGCATTTTCCCTCTGAAATAACTACATAAGATATTGTTAAAGGATTACATTTTACATCTCTTCCTCTAATGTTTAATAACCATGCTATGTCATCTAGACCTGATATAACATAATGATCTGCTCCTATAGCCTTCATTTCGCGAGTTACCTCAGCAATCTTATCTTCTCTTGACTTTCCAGTATACTTTATATCATGTAGCACTACTTCAGTACAAGGTTTTTCTGGTCTACCCTGCCAAATCTTATCTATTAGATCTTCATTAACTTCAAAAGAAAATTCTTTGCTTTCTAATGCTTGCTTAAGGTTTCTGAAATAATCTACTGAAATAACATTGCCATCAAAAGCAACCTTTGCTCCATTCTCAAGAGATTCTTTCAAAAATGCCTCAACAGTTGGAACGTTGCTTTCTCCCATTTTAAATAGAGTTACACCTGTATCCTTTAATTCAGCTTCTGCTTGTATAAAATATCTTCCATCTGTCCAAAGTCCTGCATCCTTCATGGTTATAATTGCAGTACCCGCGGAACCAGTAAATCCTGTTATGAAGGTTCTTGCAGTATAATGCTCTGCTACATATTCACTTTGATGTGGATCTGAACTAGGTACTATGTATGCCTCTATGCCTCTTTCTCTCATCTGGTTTCTTAACTGCTCAATTCTTTCTTTAACTTTCATTATAGTCACCTCATCTAATCGTAAACATTTACATACGATATTTTATTTTACGAATTCATTATAACATAAATATGATAGCATTGTTATTTTTTAGTGTTATAATATTAATATTTTCTATCACTCATAAGATTATAAAAAGCAGCTCGCTAATCATCTCTATGTGAAATTCCTTATATAAAAACCTTTGTCATACCCGAATAGCCACTTAAATACATTATTTGTGAGTAGTACATTCTAAAATCAAGTATATCTCCTAATTTAATTTCAAGATCGCAATCTTCAATGTCTATAATTAAGTGATCAGAGCTACTACCCACAATTTTAACACCTTGCTTTTGAGGAATTAGATTATCCTGTAACCCAAAATCTTGTTTTCCTACTGCAAGTAATGCCCTTTTTCTTATTCCTTTATCCTCATAGGTTGGTTTATTTCCAAAAGCATCAATAAATGCTTTTCCAATAGGATGTGTAGGCTTATACTTTATTTCCACAACCTGAGCCTTTAGCACAAAGGTATCCTTATGCATATGTTTCATATCATATCCCCAGAATTCATCTAAATCCGCTGCTAATAGTACTGCCTCTCCTATTCTTAAATTATTTACTCTTTTGGGGATTTTCCCATCTATTACTAAAGGTAAAGAAGTTGTAGCACCCCCGGAAATAATTTCTAGCT
>JAJXYA010000117.1 GCA_021780795.1 Bacillota bacterium
TTCCTCTTCACTGGGAATTAAAGGATTATTTCCTATGGAATAAGTCATAGTTTTAGTTGCATTTTTTGCTAACCACTCAATATGCTCTTCTTTAACACCTAAATCTTTTAGCGATTTAGTCAAATTTAATGCTGCTAAAAGCTTTTCTACAGCTTCAATACTTTTTTTTGCTGCTTCTATATGAGTTAGTCCATCTATATCTTCTCCTAAAGCTTTTGCAATATTTGAAAATTTAATTGCAGAACCTTTATAAGAATATTTCATCCAAGTTATAACAATTGCAGCTAACCCCTCTCCATGAGTTATATCAAGAAGTCCGCTAACTGGGTGTTCCATCCCATGAGCCAGGGCAACTGCTGAAGCATCTATAACCATCCCACCCAAAGTATTTGCAAAAGCAAGTCCACTAAATGCTTCTATATTATTGGGATTATTATATACTTTCACTAAATTTTCTTTTACTAACTCTATAGCCTTTAATGCCATTATTTCACTCATAGGATTGCTATTATTTGCAACATACGCTTCCATAGCATGGCACAAAACATCTATTCCTGTTGGTGCAATTATATGTTTTGGAAGGGTTGTCATTAGTTCTGCATCTATTATTGATACTTTAGGATATATATAAGGAGATTTTATAGATTTTTTATCATTATTTTCTGGATTAGTTAAAACTGCTAAAGAATCGCCTTCACTGCCAGTTCCAGCTGTTGTAGTTACAGCAATAATAGGAAGAGCACCTATTCCAACTTTTCCGAAAATATAATCATTAACATCACCTTCATTTATTGCCATAAATGCAATAGCCTTTGCAGCATCCATGGCACTACCTCCACCTAAAGCAATTACTACATCACACCCATTATCTTTAACATATTTTATTCCTTCTTCTACAGTCGTAGTCAAAGGATTTGATTCAATCTTGTCAAAAACAACCGCTTCAACTTCCTCCAGCTTTAGCATTTCTATAACCCTATTCAATAACCCTGTCTTTTTTGTACTATATCTTCCGGTAACAATTAAAGCCTTTTTTCCATATTGCTTAGTAATTCTTCCTAGTTCTTTTACCTTTCCTGGCCCAAACATTAGCTTAGTAGGCATATAATAGTCAAAATTTATCATTATTGTTCACTCCCTCGCCGATAATCTTTTTATATCTCTCTACAACTTAACTGTAAGCTTTTGATCCAATAATTCATAATGTAATAAGCCTCCATCATTTGCAAATTGATATTTTAATATTAAAAGCAAAAATATCATATTACTTTAAAAACTATTACGATATAACATTAACATATTAATATTTTTTTTAGTATATCCTTAATGAACAAAAATCACGATGTATATTTGTCTCAAACCGTACATAAATTAATAAATATTTATATAAAACAATAAAATATTATTAATTTGTTAAAATTTTATTGACAAATTATCATTTTGATTATATATTCAAAATATAATTACGCATTTCTTAAAATAAAGTCATATGTTGGGAGAGTGATTTGATGGATACTATTTTTAAAATGTATATTGATGGACAATGGACATTATCTATTAACGGAGAAACAAGAAATATAATTAATCCAGCAGATGGTAAAATAATTGCTACTGTAACAGAAGGTACTGCGGAAGATGTTAGAGAAGCTGTTAAAGCTGCTAAAAGGGCTTTTTATGAAGATGGCTGGATGGAAACCTTAGCTGTAGAAAGAGCAAAATTATTATTTGAAGTGGCTGATATATTAGAAAAAAGAAAAAAAGAATTTTCAGAACTTGAAACAATAGATAATGGTAAGCCTTTAAGGGAAAGCGAATTTGATGTTAACGATGCTGTTGCCTGCCTCAGATATTATGCTGGTCTTGCAACAAAACCTCATGGAATGACTTATGATGTTCCTGACAATACCCAAGCTATGGTAGTTAGAGAAGCTATAGGCGTTTGCGGAATGATTGTTCCTTGGAACTACCCCCTATTAATGTCAATATGGAAGCTAGCCCCAGCAATAGCTGCAGGAAACACAGTAGTCTTTAAACCTTCTGAAATAACACCTCTTACAGCAATTAAATTATTTGAAATATTTGAAGAAGTAGGTTTTCCAAAGGGTGTAGTAAACTTAGTTTTGGGAAGTGGTCCTGTTGTTGGGCATGAAATAGCAGCTAATATGGATGTTGACAAAGTTGCGTTTACAGGAGGAACTGCAACAGGAAGAAGTATTATGCAATCTGCCACTTCAAATATAAAAAAAATCTCACTTGAACTTGGAGGTAAATCGCCAAATATCGTATTTGCAGATGCTGATTTCGAAACTGCGGTTGATTATGCATTATTTGCTATTTTCTGTAATCAAGGACAGGTTTGCTCTGCTGGCTCTAGACTTTTACTTGAACAATCACTTTATGATAAGTTTATAGAAAGATTAGTAGAAAGAACAAAGAAAATAAAAGTTGGTAAAGGTCTTGATCCTTCCACTGAAATGGGTCCAGTAATTTCAGAGCAACATATGAATAAAATTTTAAACTACATTGAAATCGGTAAAAAGGAAGGTGCAAAATTAGTATGCGGTGGAAATAGAATATTTACTGAAGAACTTAAAGACGGTTATTTTATAGAGCCAACAATATTTATCGATACAACTCCTGATATGCGAATAGTACAAGAGGAAATATTCGGGCCTGTACTAGCAATTCAAAAATTTAAAGATGAAGCCGACGCAATTCATCTTGCTAACGATTCTATTTATGGACTTGCTGGTGGAGTTTTTACTAATAACTCTGCAAAAGCTCATAGAGTTATTAAAAAATTAAGAGCAGGTATTACCTGGATTAATGCTTATCATCCAACTTATAATGAGGCACCTTGGGGAGGATACAAACAAAGCGGTATAGGGAGAGAACTAGGTACTTTGGGTTATGAAGAATATACAGAGGTTAAACAAATAAACATTAATCTAGATATTAAACCTGTAGAATGGTTTAGTGAATAAATTTCAAGGAGGAAAAAAATGATTTTAAGAAAATTAAAAACTATATCCATATTGACTCTTTCAACTATAATCATAGGTATATCTTTAACTGGTTGCGGTGGCAATAGTGCTTCAGCATCAGAATATGCAAACGGCACTGTCAACATTTTCAACTGGTCAGAATACATTCCTGATTCAACAATAAAAGCATTTGAGGAAAAATATCATATTAAAGTAAACTATACAACTTACTCTTCCAATGAAGAAATGCTTGCTAAAATACAAGCAAGCAAAGGTGAATACGATTTAGCTGTAGCTAGCGATTACATGGTTGATACTATGAAAAAGCAAAATCTTTTAGAAACAATTGATATGAACAGTATACCTAACTTCAAAAACATAGGAGCTACCTTTAAAAACCTATCCTTCGATCCTGGCAATAAATATAGCGTACCGTATACCTTTGGAGATGCTGTTATAGTTGTAAATATGAAAAAGTTTCCTAATGCCAACATAACTAGCTATGCAGATCTTTGGGATAGTCAATATAAAAACTCTATCGTAGCGCTAGATGATGAAAGAGCTCTTATAGGTATTGCATTAAAAAAATTAGGCTATGACATGAACGAAACCGACCCTACTAAATTAGAACAAGCTAAAGAAGAGCTGATTAAACTAAAACCAAATATTACTGCCTTTGATAGTGACAGTCCCAAAACAAAACTTATTAATGGTGATGCTACTGTTGGTTATGTTTGGTCTGCAGAAGCCTACCTTGCTGAGCAACAAAATCACGACTTAAAAACTTTTATTCCTAAAGAAGGCGTTTATTTATGGCAAGACAACTTTATAATCCCACAAGGTGCAAAAAACAAGAAAAATGCACAATTATTTATAAACTATATTTTAGACCCAAAGGTAGATGCAGAAATAGCTAAAGCTTTCCCATACTCTAGCCCTAACCTTGAAGCACAAAAATTAATAGCTCCTTCTATATTAAACAATCCAACAGCATATCCAACTGCGGACGTAGTTGCAAATGGTGAGCACCTAAAAGACCCCGGCGAAGCACTAAAAACCTACGACCAAATCTGGACAGAATTCAAGCAAACAAACTAGGGGTTTGGGCGTGCCCCATAGCCATCAAGCTAAGTTAGTATAATCTCTAACTTAGCTTGATTTTTATATTTTTTTCTTTCTGGAAAATATATTTATTATTAGATTTTAATTTATTGTATGCTATCATCATTTTAATGCA
>JAJXYA010000154.1 GCA_021780795.1 Bacillota bacterium
TTTTAAAACTTTAGAATTTTCAATAAACTAACATATATCTTTATTAATAGGCTATCAAAATTACAACTTCAAATAAATTTACTCAAGGAGGACATGGAATGTATGGCAAAGAAAAAAGACTTACAGCCACCCAAGAATGATTTTGAATATGATGAAGGTGAAGTATTTGGATTTACTGATAAAGCTCCTATAGGATTAGATGTAATTTCATCCTTTTCTTTTAGTGATGATTCTGGAATTCAAGCCCTTTACCTTAACCCAGAAATAAAAAGTAATTATAATAATATTTCTAAGGATAACATTAAGACCGAAACTAACACCACTGAATTTGAACAAGTAAAAAACATTTACAACTCTACCAAAGATATATTTGATAATAGACGAACTCCTCTTCCTAATCGTGCAACTCCACCAATTGATGGAGAAACTCCAACTATAAAAAGAACCTATACCCTTCGAGACTCTACAATAAGAAAAATAAATGAACTAAAAAATGTGCATCCAGATATCAATGTATGTGTTAGCAGCATAGTTGATATTGCTTTAGATCATTATCATAATTACATCTTAAATGAAGGTGGTACACAATAAATTGTTGCCACACCTCTAAACCTTCATTAAGATATTTTATATTTCGTGCATTATCTATTGCTTCAAATATATATTAATATCTTTCTTAAAAAAATTTCTGAATTCTAGTTTTTCATGAGCCTTTTTTAATCTCAAAAATTCTTTTTATCAAACGACTTGCAATATATATCTAAAAGATATATACTAGGCCTATCTTTTAGATATATAGGAGGAATAAATAATGAATGAACTTTTTATTTTAGGCGAATTAATGGAAGAACCACAAAGCGGTTATTTTCTACGTAATGCATTGCAAGTCTCTTTAGGTCATCATCGTAGAGTCAGCTATGGAGTGATTTATCCCCTACTTGAAAAATTAGAAAAGGATGGTTTTGTAGAAATAACCAATGTAGGGTCAGACGGAAAAAATAAGAAAGTTGCTACTATTACAGAAAAAGGAAAGAAGCATTTTTTTGAACTTATGAAAATGCCTGTTCCAAATGGTGCTCACAATGCTGATATCTATATAATAAAGCTTGATGTTATGCAACACCTTACTCTAGATGAGCAAATACAACTACTAGACCAATTCTATCAGGAGCAAAACGATATCATCGAAGATACACAGGATATACTGCAAAAATTAGCTGAAGAAAACTCAAAAGATCACTGGTATGCAAGTAAAAAATTTGAGTTACGACTACAGCAAGCAAATGTCGCAATTGAATGGATTGAAAAATTCAAACTGGAAATGAAGAAAGAATGGTGAACTAAATGACAAAAGAAATAAAAATAGCCTTGTTAATGGCTGCTAGTCTCTTTATGGAGATTTTAGATGGATTAACGATCTTTTTACAAACGGTCTTTCATTGGTCCGCAGTAAAGGCAGGTAGTTATGTGCTATTTATTTTTGTCGGAAACATTGGAATAAAACCTTTTACCAATCAAATTATTCGTAAACTAGGCTATCGAGGTGCACTATTATCATCATTTGGAATGGTATTTATTACATCAATTGCCTTAGGGTTTATTCAAATTAATACTTTACCTATTTGGATAATGTTTCTTGCATTAGTTTCAGGTATAGGACGTTCACTAGCCTTAACTGCTTACAGTGGACTTAGCTTTTCTGAAATAGCACCTAAAGATCGTAATAGTGCAAATACTTTGAATGCTGTTGTTTCAACATTAGCTCAAGGGATGGGAATATCACTTATTACAGTAATTGTAAATTTACTGCAAATTTTCTTTTCAATTACTATAGCGTATAAATTAGGCTTTGTTTTTCTTGGTCTATTAATGCTATTCCCAGTAATTGAAGTACTATTTCTACCTAAAAATATTGGACATGCAACAATTAGCTAGTTTTATGTAGAAAAATAGAAGTTTATGAGCTTCTATTTTTTTAATTAATAAACTAAATACCATAATATCAACAAAACTTGGAATTGTTACAGATTCAGATGAATCTATAGACAACTCTCATAAAGTAGCTTGAGAAAAGACGGTAAACATTTTATTTTAAGTGTTTATCGCCTTTAAATTATAAGGAATTATCCAACTAAATTTTCCCCATCTTTAAATGCTCTTAAAGACAACTCATCAAACATCGCTAAATCAGGCTCATGATTAGCTGCTCCACAGTAATGAATGCTATCCTCTAACTTCCAACCATATGCTTCTAATACATTATTAGCAAATTTAATGCCTTCAGCACCTACTTTAGGATCTGGGTTTGCTTGCGCAAATATAGTTATTACCTTTTTACCTGGATGTCTAGGTGTAATGGTGTTTCCATCATGTTCAATCATTGGAAATGTACGGTCTAACCAAACTTTTGCTTGACCTGAAATTTGATAATAATAGATTGGTGAACCAAATACAACAGCATCTGCTTCCTTAATAGCTTCATACATTGGCTGTAAATAGTCCTTAACAGCACATCCGTCATGAGTACGGCAATACATACATCCTTGACATCCACGAATTCCAGGATCATTTAAATCAAATTCAATAACCTCAGCACCTTTAGATTTTGCTCCTTTTGCTACTTGTTCTAATAATTTTGCAGTATATCCATTCTTTCTTGGACTACCTTTGAAAATAACTACTTTTGACATTTATATCTCTCCTTTTAATAAAAAGTTTTCTTAAATTAAGTCTATTATCTATTGACTAACTTCATTATATTAAGTAACATATAAATCAACAAGTACGCAAAAAATATTTAGTTACTAATATTTATATAAGTAATGGAGGTTATTTTATGAAAAATTGTTATGCTCGATACGCTTTGGAGGTTATAGGTGGCAAATGGAAACTATTAATCCTTTGGACTATGTCCCAAAATGGAGTTATCAGATTTAATGAACTACAGAGAAAAGTTGATGGCATATCCAGTCTGATGCTATCAAAAAACTTAAAAGAACTTGAAGAAGACTCTCTTGTTATTCGTCATCAATACAATGAAATTCCACCAAGAGTAGAATATGAATTATCAGAGCTTAGTCAAAAGCTCGTAGGTGTTTTACAGTATCTTGATGAGTGGGGGTATGAAGTTCATAAATATAAAAAAACATCTATCTAACACAAATTTTCTGTAATATAACTCACTTTTCTAAGTCTTAAGCTCCTCAAACCGCATTTTATAAGCAAATTCTAAAATTCTAAAATTCTAAAGTTCTTAAATTTTCTAGAACTTTAGAATTTTTAATAATTCAATTTGTTTTTCAACATCTTCTTTAATATAATCTCCGTTTTATTTAAATTTTCTTTTTGATCTTCTACTTCTTTTATCTTTTTTTGTAAGAGTTCAATCTTTGTATCATTCGAAAGTGCATTCTCATTGTTTTTTTGTATCTCTTTGATTTGTGTTAAAGAGAAGCCTACAGAATGAACTGTTTTTATCATTAATAGATACTCAATTATATCTACAGAATAATTCCTATAATTATTTGAGTCCCTACTAACATATTTTTCAGGAATCAAGCCTTGCTTTTCGTAAAATCTAATTGTAGATATAGTCAACCCAGTTTTTTTTGACACTTCATTGATTTTCATAAAACACCTCACAAATTTCCCTTGACTCTAAACATTACTTCATAGTTTATACTATATTTAAACACTTTACAAATTATCATTATAAAGAAATGGAGAGTATTATCATGCAAAATATTAATAAAAAAACACGAGCGGTGGTATTAGGTGGTGGCGGAGTAACTGGAATGGCTTGGGAGATTGGAATAATTACAGCCTTGTTACAAGAAGGAATTGATTTAGCAGACGCTGATATTATAATTGGAACATCGGCTGGCTCATTTGTTGGCTCCGCATTGGCAAGTGGCTATGATATGAGAAAGCTTTATGAGTCTCAATTCATCCAAAATACATCTGAAGTGAATGCATCAGTTAGCTCTGAGCTTATGATGTTATGGACCAAAGCCTTTCAATATGGCAAAGATGATAAAAAAGAAATTGGAAAGGTGTTTGGAGATATTGCAAAAAAATATCCTCCAAAAGTATCAAGAGAAGAACGTAAATTAGTTGTAGAGTCAAGATTGGTAACAAATATCTGGCCTTCAAAATTAAAGGTCACTGCCATAGAC
>JAJXYA010000133.1 GCA_021780795.1 Bacillota bacterium
AAATTAATAATAAGTATCAACAGATAAGAATAAAAAATTTTTCTAATAAGATTGCACCACTTAGAATGGTTAAATCTGATGAAGAAATAGTAGAGATGAGAAAAGCAATAGATATAACAATTAATGGTGTAAAATCTTTAATGAAAAATGCAAAAGTTGGAATGAAGGAATATGAACTTGAAGCGTATTTTGATTTTGAATGTAAAACTAAAGGAGTTAAGGATTTAGCTTTTAGAACAATAGCAGCAGCAGGAAAAAATGCAACTATACTTCACTATGTAGAAAATAATAGTGAATTAAAAGATGGCGATTTAATATTATTTGATTTAGGTGCACAATGGAATTTATATAATGCAGATATTACAAGAGTATTCCCTGTTAATGGTAAGTTCACAGAAAGGCAAAAAGAAGTTTATGAAGCTGTTCTTAGAGTAAATAAGGCTGTAATTGAAAAAATAAAACCTGGTGTTGATTCAAAAGAGTTAAATATTTGGGCAAAAGATTTAATTGCTGAAGAGTGTATTAAATTGGGAATTATAAAAGAAAAAACTGAAGTTAGCAAGTACTATTGGCACAGCATAGGGCATAGCTTAGGATTAGATACTCATGATTTAGGAGTGCAAGGAAGGGAATTTATTAAATGTAAAAAATAGTGAGGATGGAATAGAATTCTATTTGTTAGATAATTACATTGATACAATTAAATTTGAAGAATATGAAGATGGTAAATGTTATTATAAAAAATTTATAATAGTTTATAACAACGATGCGGAATGTTTATTGGTGCATATGGCAAAAGATATATATTCAGGATATTTTTATTTATATGAAATAAAGGGTGGTAAATACTATTTAAATCATAATGTGAAAATAGAAAGATTAGATATTGTATTTGTCAACTGAATTTTAGGTCATTCGCTCATCGAAAACTAGGTCACTATTTTTTGAAATATTGCACCTATGAAATATTGTTATTTCTCATAGGTGCTAATTATCTAAGAATAAATAAGACCTTCCAATGGCAATCCGTTTTGTCTGCAAAGATAGATTAATTTGTCATTATCCTTGCGTAGCTCTTTGCTTAATTCTTCAAGCTCTTCATTTAATTCTCTAGATTTTTGATAAGCCGATACCAATAATTCATAGCAGTACTCAAGACTCATTTGATCTTCATCTAATTGCTCAATCTCTTCCATGCTAAGCTCTGGGAGTGGAATTCCCTTAGGCTCTCTAATATAAACTAGCGCTTTATGGATACGTTTCATTTTCATCACCTTTCCTTGGCCTAAATTTAAGCTAGTCCTACTTATGTAGATTTTTTTGTAATATCAAAAATCATATTCTTCAGTTTTTTTAACCAAGTTTGTTAAGGTTAGTCCTTGTTTTAACAACATTCCTTTAAGTTTTTCAACTTCATCTTCAAGATTTTGTTTCTCACGGGTAAGAACTATATATTCATCCTTTAAAGCTTCATATCTTTGCTTTAATTGATACTCAGATCCTTTTAGTACAACATTTAGTAGACCATCATGATATTTCTTTCCTAACTTGCGTATTTGCTCATACAAATCCTGTTCCGAATATTCATAGGGAAAGGGTTCTTCACAATATTCTTCTAAAAGAAAAGCTTCTAGTTCTTTTGGTATATTCATTTGATATGTTTCACGTAAATATTCAACAAATGCTTTATCTACTACCATTGTCTATTCCTCCTTAGCCCTTACGGGCACTTTGATTTAGTGTTTCTCTTAGCCGATAGGAATCGCCAGTCATATCAATTATATGAGCTTTATGTGTAAGTCTATCTACCATTGCACTTGTAATAACCGGGTCTCCAAATACTTCTTCCCATCGATCAAAAGATAGATTTGTAGTTATTATTATGGATTTGCGAGAAGCCCGTAGGGATAAGTTAGTAAACAGTAATTCTGCCCCTTCCTTATCAAATGAAATATAGCCAAGCTCGTCTGCTATCACCAAATCGTACTTTTCAAATCTGTTCTCATAGTAGGTCAGGGTCTTTTTACTGTTGCATTCCTTAAGCTGAGTAATTAATAGTGGTATGGTTGTAAATAGCACCTTATAACCTTCCATACAAGCTTTTATACCTAGCCCTATACTAATGTGAGATTTACCTGTTCCAGGGTTCCCAGATAAAATTACATTTTGTCCTTTTTCTATAAATGCTAGAGTGCTTAGTTCTGGTAGCTTTTTCTGCATACTTTCCGGTAAACACTTTATATCAATATCTTCAAGATACTTTTTATATGGAAATTTTGCATTACGAATGCGACATTCTACTCCTCGTTTATCCTTTTCATCAATTTCCAATAATAAAAGCTTGTGAAGGAACTCCTCATAATCCTTTGTTTCTTCCATAACCTCTTCAAAGTGGTCATGTACTCCTTTTAATTTTAGAATATTGCAGTATTCTTTAATCTCTTCGTTTAATTTTAGTTTCATGACTTAGATCACTCCCTTCAATATT
Organism: Bacillota bacterium; assembly: GCA_021780795.1. The sequence continues at coordinate 2,489 of JAJXYA010000133.1, forward strand.
TCCTCTGATTGTAAACCAGCTAATTGGTTATACAATGTAAGGCTTGTCCTTGATTTTTCAGACAGTGAATCAGTATAATCTTTTCTAGTTCCACATTTACTTTCCTCAGCGTGGTCACAAAGTGATTTTACTTTTTCACTACTCATATCTAGGGGAGAGACTATTTCTAAGTGCCGCAAGGCATCAATAACAGCGTCAACACCTTTTTCATATATAACTTCTAAAACATCTAGAAATGTTTTGGCATCTCTGCTATAATAATGTTCAAATATTTTTTTAATTTTGGTGTCCGACTGAAGCAATGCAGTGCTTTTATGTAGGGCACCAGGTTTTCTGTATAGGGTTTTTAAATAATGATTCAATTTAATACACCAATCATGATTTAAATAACTTCTTGTATGTACAGCAACAATAGTGTTTTCATGATAAACGATGATTTTATCAGTATATGCCTTTACCAGTAACATTTTACCAACCAAAGAATCAGGTACTGAATAGTGATTCTGACTTACACTAACTGTAGAATATTTATCTACTCGATATTCTAAGGCAATACAGCTTTCAAACATCGGTAAATGTGGGTTCATATGCCCCCGCTCTCTGTCGAGAACCTCTAAGGGTACAGTCCCATTTGTAATTGGATTACTGTTTAATCTCATACAAGACTCTAGTAGGTACATATTTGCGTCAGCAAGCGAATCAAAGGTCTCCTTAGTTTTAAAGGTTTTTCTCCTTACAAACTCAACACTTCTCTCAACATGTCCCTTTTCATTACCGGATGCAATATTACAAAATCGAAATCTGAAACCATAATATATAGAAAGTTCTGTAAGTGCCTTCGTTGGCTCTTTTTCATGCAAACCTACAAACCTCTTGACTGCAACTCTCATATTATCGTAAACCATGGTTTTAAAAGATCCAGCACAATGTTCAAAAAATTCTGCATGTGACTGCTGAAATGCTGGAGTATCCTGTGCCTTAAAGAGCATTGCAAAGCGATAATTACTTTTAGCAGAAGTAAACACAGCCATTTGATACTTCTTAAAACCTTCTCCACCGATATCAATATTAACTTCACCCCAGTCAAATTCGCATACATCACCATACTCATATTCCTGACGGATAAAAGCTTCTTTGTGACGATCCTCTATCCCTGTTACTAAACGTTTTACAGTAGAATAGCTGATATCAAAGCCTTTCATTACTAATTCTTCATGGATGTCTAATTTCTTAAGGACTTGCTTTTGCCTGCCTCCGGCACGTTTTTGATGATTGAGCTCTAGTAATTCTTCAATTGACTCCATCATTTCAGGTGTAACTTTAATAGCTTTGCGCTCATCTGAGTTATATTTCGGCTTTTCCACAATTGCTTGAATAAGCTCTGACTGATCCATTTCAGGATTCATTTGGAGCAGCTTCGATTTTTGCTGCTGATATTCATTGATGTACTTATTAATTGTATCCTTGCTCATATGCAATTCTTTAGCGATAGCTCTATTTGTCATTCCATCAATGTGCTTTAATATAATCTTTTGTTTATGTATCAATGCAATCACTTCCTCTTTTCCCCCTTTTAGCATTATGCTAAAAGGATAACATATTTTGTTAAGAAGTGACCTAGTTTTCAATGAGCATTTGACCTAATTTTAGATTACCATATACATACGTCAATCCAGTTACTGA
>JAJXYA010000083.1 GCA_021780795.1 Bacillota bacterium
GAAAAAGAAGATGAGTTAACAAAAGAAGAAAAAGAAGAATTGGAAAAGATATTACAAGATACAAAAAAGGAATTAAAGGAAACAAAGAAAAAAGAAGATACAAATAAATTAATGGATAGATTAGATAAGAAATTTGATGCATTAAAAGAAAAAACAGATTGGGAAAAGAAAAAGCAATTAGTTGATGATTTAAAGAAAAGTTTAGTTGAAAAGCAAAAAAGTGAAGAAACTCGTGAAGCTTTAAAAGATTTAAATGAAATAAATAAGAGCTTAAATAAAAGTAAATTGGGAAAAGAGATTTTGGAAACTTTGAAAACTGGAGATAAGGAAGTTTTGGAAAATAAATTAAAAGAATTAAATAATTCATTGCCCAATTTAAGTGATAAAGAAAAAAGTGAACTTTCAAATGCACTAAAGGAAGCAGCAGCAAATTTAAGCGATGAACAATTAAAAGAATTATTAGAGCAAGCATCAGATAATACACTAGATGGACAAATAGATCCATCAGAGATTGCAGGGGCATTAGCATCATTAAAATCTGCTTCAAATAGTGGAGCTAATAATGGTAATGGTTCAGGTTCTGGGAAAGGAAATAGTAGTGGATCAGGTTCCAGCTCTGGAAGTGGCAATGGTTCAGGTTTAGGAAGTGGCTCAGGTTCTGGTTCTGGAAGTGGAAACGGTGGCGGATGGAATACTGGAAGTAAGAATGGGAAAGAAAATAATTCTAAGGCAAACAGTGGAGAGCAAGTGTTTATTCCAGGCAGAGAAACTGGAGATGACGCTAATTTAAAAGGAAACAAAAATAATGGTGGAACGTCTCAAAGTATTGAAACTCAAAAAGGATTAAATTTTAATGGAGAAAAGAAAGATTACAATAGCGTAGTAGGGGATTATAGCAAAGAAGAAATTGATTCCATGAATAATTCATCTTTGCCCAAAAATTTACAAGACGTAGTAAAAGACTATTTTAACGGATTAGAATAAAGGGTGGGATAAATAATGAATATAAATGAAGAGTTAATAAAGGATGTAGTAAAAAAATTAGAAAAATGTAAAAGTGAAATAGCAAAAGGAATTATTGGACAAGAGGAAACTGTTAGGGATGTTTTAATAGCTATTTTTTCTGGTGGAAATGTTCTTTTAGAAGGTATGCCAGGTCTTGGGAAAACACAACTTGTTAAGACTATAGGAAAGGTTTTAAATCTTGGCTTTTCTAGAATTCAATTTACGCCTGATTTAATGCCAGCAGATGTAGTTGGAACAAATTTAATTATTAAGGAAAATGATTCTACTAAGTTTCAATTTGAAAAAGGTCCTGTATTTACAAATTTACTTCTTGCAGATGAAATTAATAGAGCAACACCTAAGACTCAATCAGCTTTATTAGAAGCAATGGGAGAAAAATCTGTAACAGTAGGTAAAACAACTTATGAATTGCCAAAGCCTTTTATGGTACTAGCAACTCAAAATCCTATTGAGCAGGAAGGGACTTATCCACTTCCAGAAGCGCAGCTTGATAGATTTCAATTTAAGCTAAAAGTAGATTTTCCGAAGCTTAATGAGCTTATGAAAATAATGGATTTAACTTTATCTAATGAAGCTGTTTCACTACAATCTATTTTAAGTGATGATGAAATTTTAGAAATTAGAAAGATAATCTCAGAGGTTCCAATGGCAAATCCAGTTAAGGAATATGCTTTGAAGTTAATTCTGGCTACTCATCCAGAAATAGAAGAAGGACATGCCTTAGTTAAAAAGTACGTAGAAGTAGGGGCAAGTCCAAGAGCAGCTCAAGGATTATTTAGTGGAGCAAAGGTTAGAGCAATAATGGAAGGACGATTTAATGTATCTTTTGATGATATTAAAGCTATTGCTTATCCAGTACTAAGACATAGAATAATTTTGAATTTTGAAGGAATAACTGAAGGAATAACTGAAGAGTTTATTATAGATAAAATTCTTGAAGATTTAAAGGTTGTTTAATATATAAATTGTTAACTGTTCATTGCCCACAGGTGCTCTAAAGGGCATTAACTGTTAACTGAAAAAAGGGTTGTGTAAGTAATGGAAGAAAGAATCTTTAATGAGGATTTCTTTAAAAAGTTAAATAAAATAAATTTAAATATAAATTTAAGATTATCAAATGGTGCTCAAGGCGGAAGAAAATCTAAAGCAAAGGGAGCATCGGTTGAGTTTTCAGATTTTAGAGAATATGCTCCAGGAGATGACTTTAGAAGAATTGACTGGAATGCTTATGGAAGACTGGACAAGCTATTTATTAAAATTTTTATGGAAGAAAGAGAAGGTGTTTTTAATTTCTTTTTAGATAAAAGTAAATCTATGGACTTTGGAGAAAACAATAAAAAGAATAAGGCACTTCAAATTATAGGAGCGTTAAGCTATATTGCATTAAATAATTTGGATAGAGTTTATGTTAATGTTGCAGAAGAATCAAATCTTTTTCTCTTGCGTGGTGAAACTGGAAAAAAAGGCTTTCAAATGATTTTAAAAGAACTTGAAAATGTAGAATTTAATGGGGCTACAAAGCTTTCAGAGGCTATTGTAAAAAGAAGAATAAATAATAAGGGCGTAGCTATTGTTGTTTCAGATTTTTTTAATAACGAAGGCTTAGATTCCATAGAGCAAAGCTTAAAATATTTAGCATATAAGAAACAACAAATTGTTTTAGTTCAGGTACTTGCAGATGAAGAAGAGAACCCATCTATGGAAGAAGAAGTTACATTAGTTGATTCAGAGACAGGAGAAAGAGTTAAATTAAATCTAAACTATAAGCTTATTGAAGCGTATAAAGAGGCTTTAAAAAATTTTAATACGAAATTAGGAAATTTAGCTACTAAATATGGTGGAACACTAATAAGTGTAAATACAAATAAAAGCTTAGAAGAAATAATATTAAATGATTTTGGAAAGAAAAGAGTAATTTATTAAAGGAGGAAGCAAAAATGGGAATAGGAAGTCTTTGGCCCTTAGCTTTATTAATAACAATTCCTTTGGTAATTTTACTCTACATATTAAAAAGGAAGTATAGAGAAAAAGAAGTATCATCTTCATTACTATGGAAGGAAGCTTATAAAAATACACAAGCAAATACTCCATGGGAAAAGCTAAAGGTAAATATAATGATGATACTTCAAATTCTAATAATATTGTTAATAATATTTGCATTAATGAGTCCATTCTTAAAATTTGGTGGAAAGACTTATAAGAATTTAATAATAGTCATGGATACTACAGCAAGTATGAGTACTTTATATGATAAGGATAAAACTAGACTTGATGAAGGAAAAGAAATGACTAAGGATTATATAAAATCAATAAAAGAAAGTACTAATAATTATATAATTGCTTTTAATGGAACATCTAATATAGAAACTAAAAATAGCATAGACGAAGTTACTCAAACCTATGGAAGTGGGGATATAAGTAACGTTTTATCTTATGTAAGATCTTTAGGTGAAGGATTAGAAGAATATGAAGTTTTGATTGTAAGTGATAAAAATGTTGATTTAGGTGATATGAATGGAAAGGTAATTTCTCTTGCTAATAGCGGAGAAAATGCGGCTATAACTAATTTGTCACATAAATTTATAGAAAGCAAAATGAAGGTTATAGCAACTGTAAAGAATACTGGAAATAGTGATTATTCTGGTGATTTTTCATTATATAATGGAGACGAATTACTAAAGGTAGAGTCCTTAGAATTAGCTAAGGGTGAAAGTAAGACCTTAAATTTTGAACTAGAAGACTTTAAAGGAGATTATTTAAAGGGAGAATTATCTAAGAAGGATTTAATATCAGGGGATAATACTTACTATGATGTAGTTAGCAATAATAAAGGTAAAAGGGTATTATTAGTAACTGAAAAAAATGTGTTTTTAGAAAAGAGTTTCAATAATATAGAAAATGTTGATTTATATAAGACAAATGATGTGAATAACATGACTGATGAAGCTTATGATTTATATGTTTTTGATAATGTTATGCCAGAGGTTATGCCAAAGAGTGGAAGTATATTATTTATAAATCCTACTTCAAATGAATTTTTCAAGGTGGAAAATAAAGAGGAGTTAGGACAAGCTACAGGTGTGCAAGAAGAGTTATCTAAATATACAAAAGATATTAAATTTACTCTTTCAAGCTATAAGAA
>JAJXYA010000056.1 GCA_021780795.1 Bacillota bacterium
TTACGGAACCGGATATGCGTTCGCCTCAGGAGGCAGTAACCTTTCTAAGGAATCTAAAGGCGGTGCTTGAATATGCCGGAATATCAGATTGTAGAATGGAGCAAGGTTCACTTAGATGTGATGCAAATATTTCACTTAGAAAGGTCGGGCAAGAAACCTATAACACAAGAGTTGAAATAAAAAACATTAACTCCTTTCGAGAACTTCAAAAAGCATTAGAAAAAGAAGAAAAACGTCAAAAGGAACTATACGATTACGGCGAAGGAGATAAGATAGTTCAGGAGACAAGAAGATGGGATGCCGGAAAAGGCAGAACTATAACTATGAGAGGAAAGGAAGAGGCTCATGATTATAGATATTTCCCAGAGCCAGATATTATTCCTATAATAGTAAAGGACGAAACCATCGATGCTGTTAAGAGGGAGATGCCAGAGCTACCTGTTCAAAGGAAGGAAAGATTTATAAAAGAATATGGACTTACTGAAAAGGAGGTAAATATATTAATTTCTGATAAGCATTTTGCAGAGTATTATGAAGGCTTGGTAGTTCTTGGTGCAGATACGAAAAGTGCTGCTAATTGGATGCTTTCCGATATGCTTAGACTTTTAAAGGAAAAAGAGATAGAATATGATGCCATTCCAGTAAAAAAGGAAGATATGACGGTGCTTTTAAGTATGGTTGCAGATAAGAAGTTAAGTGTAACCTCAGCTAAGGGAGTTTTTGAACAAATGTTTGAAACTGGGGAACACCCAGAAAAAATAGTAAAAGATAAAGGTCTTGTTCAAATAAGCGATGCAGGTGCAATTGAGCAAATTGCAGTTGAAATTTTAAATGCAAATCCTAAATCTGTAGCAGATTATAAAGGTGGTAAAGAGCAAGCTATAGGATATCTTGTTGGTCAAGTAATGAAGCAAAGTAAAGGTAAAGCAAATCCGCAGATGGCGAGAGACATTCTTCAAAAGAAGTTATCAGAAATGTAATGAAATGCGATGCAAACCTATTTTAAGCATAGTTTGCATCGCATTTTTGCCTTATTGCAACAAAATTTGACATAATTCATGGTTAAATATTACAGTAATTTTAATTTCACAATTAAAATAAATTACAAAGCATATAAGAAATAGACTAAATTAAAGCTAGAATTACAAAATAAGATTTAATTATTATAATAGGTCAAAATGCATTATTGCTAAAGCAACTATAGTAATGTATAATCTTAAAAGTACAAGATATTGTGTTCGGAGGGGAAGTTAATGCTATATGTAGTAAAAAGAGATGGTAGAAAGGTTGAGTTTAATCTAACTAAGATATCTAATGCCATTAAGGGAGCAGCAGACGAGATAGGCTTTGAAATGAAAGAAAGTGAAATTCTAAAGTTATGCCAAATAGTTGTGAAAACTATTGAGAGTTTAGATGGAAGCAGTGTAACTGTAGAACATATACAAAATATAGTTCAAACTACGCTTATCGAAAATGGATATGAAGAGATAGGTAATGTTTATGCAGCCTATAGAAATGAAAGAACTAAAGTTAGAGAGATAAAATCTGACTTAATGAAGGCTATTGGGCAGATTGGTGTGGAAACTGATAGGGATAATGCAAATGTAGGAAATAATTTTAGCTCAAAGCTATTAAGAATAGCTAGTGAATCAAATAAGTGGCACAATCTTAGCAAGATGCCTAAAAGACTTTCTAAAGCACATGAAACTGGGGATGTATATTATCATGATTTGGATAGTTACAATTTAACCATAAATTGTTTACATATACCGACTATGGAAATTTTAAAAAAAGGTTTTAACACTGGATATGGTTATATAAGACCGCCTAAAAGAATAGAGTCAGCTGCAGAGCTTTCATGTATATTGCTTCAATCTACTCAAAATGATATGTTTGGAGGACAATCTCATCCTGACTTCGATAATGATATGGGATCTTTTGTAGAGGAAACTAGAGTTCAAATAAGAGAAGAATTAACTGAACTTGGAGTTGAAGAAAGTAAACTAGAAGAGCTTACTGAAAAGAAGCTTTTAAGAGCCATTGAGCAGTCAATGCAGGGAATCGTCTACAATTTAAATACAATGCACAGCAGAGCCGGTTCTCAAGTTCCATTTTCCTCAGTAAATTTAGGAATTCCAAATTCAAAAGATGCAGCACTTGTTTGTGAAGTGTTTTTAAAAGAATATGAAAAAGGTCTTGGCAGAGGTGAGCAGCCAATATTCCCTAACATAATCTTTAGAGTTAAGGAAGGCGTTAATAGAGAGCCAAAGGATCCGTATTTTTACCTATATGAACTTGCTTGCAGAGTTGCAGCAAAAAGAATGAATCCAACCTTTATGAATATGGATGCAACCTTTAATAAAAAGTATTATGACCAAGGAGTAATACCAGCTACCATGGGCTGTAGAACTTACGTGTGCTCCAACATAAATGGAGAGCCTGGCACAAAGGGAAGAGGAAACATAGCCCCAACTACTATAAACCTTCCTAGAATAGGTATTATAGCAAAGGGAGATATAGACAAATTCTTTAGTCTTTTAGATTCTAGATTGGAACTTGCAAAAGATAGTCTTTTAGAAAGATACGATACACTTAAAAAACTTAGAGTAAAGGATTTACCTTTCGTTGCAGGTCAAGGACTTATGAAAGGCTCAGAAGGATTAATGCCAGATGATTCAATAGAACCAATAATAAGACAAGGTACTTGGGGAATAGGCTTTATCGGAGTTGCGGAAACTTTATGTGCACTTATCGGTAAGCATCACGGTGAAGATAAAGAAGCAAGACAGTTAGGACTAAAAATAGTTTCTCATATTAGAGCCTACACAGATAAACTTACAGAAGAAACAAAGCTTAACTGGAGCTGCTATGCTACACCTGCTGAAGGCTTAAGTGGGAAATTTATAGTTAAAGATAAAGCAATTTTTGGAGAAATAAAAGGTGTAACAGATAAGGACTACTATACTAACAGCTATCATGTTCCAGTAGGGTATAAGCTATCATTAAAAGAAAAAATTGACATAGAAGCACCATACCATGAGTTATGTAATGGTGGTCATATATCTTATATAGAACTTGATGATTATCCAGATGCAGCTACAATTATGGATATAATAAATTATGGATATAAGCATACTAATATAAGTTATTTGGGCATAAACTTTCATATAAGATATTGCAAAAATTGTGGAGAATATCTAGTTGGAGGCGAGCAAAAGTGTCCAAAATGCGGAAGTCATGAAGTTCAAGGCGTTTCTAGAGTTACAGGTTATTTAAGCCTAGATGAAAGGTTTGGTAGCGGTAAACAAGAGGAAAGAGAAGATAGAGTTTCCCAGGTGAGTGGAAATAAGGTTTATTACGTGTAGGAAATTAAATTTTAAGAGGGGAAGAAATTTCATGGATGATAACAAGTATGTTAGACTATCTGGAATAGCATATGAAAGCTTGGTTAATGGTCCTGGGCTTAGAAGGGTTTTGTTTGCACAAGGCTGTAAGCATAACTGCACTGGATGTTTTAATAAAGATACCCACGACTTTGATGGTGGAAGACTTGAAAATATGGATGATTTAATTGAAGATATATTAAAAAATCCAATGTTAAAAGGTGTAACCTTTTCAGGTGGGGATCCCTTTGAGCAAGCTGATAAGTTTCAATACATAGCCAAAAGACTAAAAAAGGCTGGATTAAACATATGGTGCTATACAGGATATAAATTTGAATTTATTCTTGAAAATATGAATATGAGAAAAGGCTGGTCAGACCTCATAAATCACATAGATATTATTGTAGATGGAAAGTTTGAGCAGAATAATCATGACTCTTCTTTAAAGTTTAAAGGCTCTAGCAATCAGAGGATAATCAATGTTAAAGAAAGCTTAAAATATGAAAAAGCAAAGGTACTTGCCACTGCTTAAATAAAATCAAAGAGAGTGAAGTAGTGAATCAATATATAATGTGATTTACTACTTCACTCTCTTTATGCCCTGACAAGCTTTTCTAATGAGATAATATATATAGCGTACGTATTAAGTACGTTAAATTAATTTCACGATATGTATGATAGTTATAGCTAATTGTAGTTGCTATTTTGTAGAAAATTTTTTAAATAAAACAAAACATAGAATAGCAATTAGCTCTATTATAGCAACGAA
>JAJXYA010000480.1 GCA_021780795.1 Bacillota bacterium
GTTTTCTTGTAAATTTGGTATACTATATATAATTACATACACGAAGGGGGAAACGATATGTTAATCAATAGTCAAAGAGAATTTGAACTTTTAAAGAAAATTGGTTTTGTACGAACCAGTGGTTCAGAAGAGGAATTAAAAGCTGCAAACCTTCTACTTGAGGAAATATCCTCAATAGGCTGCACGGGGCACTTAGAAGATTTTAAAGTTCCTACTTCTAATATTAAGAAAGCAACACTTATGGTAGTTGAGCCTTATGAAAAAGAATATAACATTACACCATATAACTGCTCAATTAGCACACCTGAAGGTGGAATAACTACAGATTTTGTATATATAGAAGATGGGCTTGATGCAAATTTAATAGACCTTAAAGGAAAATTTGTACTTATAAATATGGGTCCAGATCCTAAGCTTTATAAAAAACTTATAAAAGCTGGTATCGCTGGTTATATAACCATGTGTGGTACTGCCATGGATGAAGAAGATAAAACTGATATTACTGTAAGTAAAATGCGTGAAAAGAATACTAAGCACGGAAAAGTACCTGCTATAAATATGCGTATGAAAGACGGCTTCCATATGCTTCAAAACAAAGCTTCTAAGGTGAAAGTAGAACTAATTACTGAAGATATAGAACTTACTTCACATAATGTTGTTGTAACCTTAGAAGGCACAAAATACCCTGATGAGATAATATCTTTCGGTGCTCATTATGACAGTACTCCTTTCAGTACTGGTGTATATGACAATGGTGCTGGTTCAGTTATTATAATGGAACTTCTTAGACATTTTAAAGAAAATCCGCCAATTAGAACTTTAAAATTTGTATGGTATGGTTCTGAAGAGGTTGGACTTCTTGGTAGTAAAGCTTATTTAAAGGCTCATGAGGAAGAACTACAAAAACATCTTCTAATGATTAATGTAGACGTTGCAGGCTCCATTATTGGAAGAGAGAAGGCCCTAGTTACCGCTGAGCAAAGCTTGATTGATTATATTGATCATATGGCTAAAATTAAAGGCTTCCCACTTAAGGTAGAACAGAGCATATATTCAAGTGATTCCACAGCCTTTGCAGATGCAGGAATTCCGTCTCTTACCTTCTGCCGTTTTGCACCTATGGGTGGAGCATTCATCCACAGTCGTAACGATGTTATGGATTTTTTAAGTGCTGAGGCCTTAGAAAAAACTGCCATAATAACAAAAGAATTTAGTGAATCCATTGTAAACTCAGTGGTATTTCCAATTGAAAGAAAGATTCCAGATAACATGAAAAAGGAATTAGATAAATACTTTGGCAGGGAACCTGAAAAAGAGGATGCAGTTAAATAATGGACAAGTTCATCTTGTAGTATGGCTTTGTAGGGAGATTTGTTGTAAATATATAGAGAAATCATAGTAAAATGGCTCTAGCAAAAACTGCTAGAGCTATTGTTTTAGAACGGATAGAGAGTGATTTGACCCTCATATGGGTATTCTCCGTACACCTGATTTCGAGACAGATGTATGAAAATACTTTCATTATACTATACTATATTTAATGTTATACATTTTCACCTCTATGAACTTCTATTATTTGAGTTATAGTTTTGTATTTTTTACAAAAGCACGCCTGCTTGTACTTAATCCATCAGACGTGCCTTTTGTGCAATATCTTTTTAGTCTTTAATATTTAGCTGCTTATCTCATTTTGAACTTGCTCAATTCTTCTCTTAGCTTTTCAGATAAGCTTTGAAGATCCATGGCATATCTATTATATTCGTCCATTGTAGCACTTACCTCTTCTGTTGAAGCAGATACTTCCTCTGAGGATGAAGCTACTTCTTGCGATACAGAAGATATGTTTTCAATTTGGCCTGCAACTTCATTCTTCTGGTTATCAATATTTAAAACCTGCTCCTTTACGTCATTAACCATAGTTGTCAAATTGTTTAGCGCACTATATATTTCATTGTATATTTCATTTGTTTTCTCAACTGCCGAATCCTGCTCTGACACAATGCTCTTAGCCTGTTCCATGGCTTGTACAGCTTTATTAGTCTTTACTTGAACAACTTCCACTATTCTCTTTATTTCTTCAGTAGAAGTTTTAGACTGCTCAGCAAGCTTTCTTATTTCATCAGCTACAACAGCAAAACCTTTGCCTGCTTCTCCTGCTCTCGCAGCTTCAATAGACGCATTAAGTGCTAATAGATTTGTCTGTTCAGTAATTTGAGATATAGTATCAGAAATCGTATTTATCTCTTGTGTACTCGTGCTCATATCCCTAACTATCTGGCTTACTTCCATAGAATTTCTCTTGTTTTCATCAGATTTTTTAACAAGCTCATTAACAATTTCAAGCCCCTTGTTACTTAAATCCTTAGTATTTGTTGAAACAGAATCCATAACATTTGTTGCGGTAGCAATATTCTCGAGTCCCCCAGCAAGCCCTTCCATCACATGAGCAGCTTCTTGTGTGCTTGAAGCCTGTGCTACTGCACCATCTGATATTTCGCCAATCGCTCTGGACACTTCTAATACTGAAGCTGTAGTTTCCTCTGTCATGGCAGTTAGATTGGTTGAGGTTTCTAAAACTGTTCGTGATGAACTTTCAACACTTCTTAAAATATTAGATATATTATCTAACATTGCATTAAAGTCTTTAGCCAGTGCACCTATTTCATCAGCTGAATTAACATCACTATTTTCTGTTAAATCCCCGTGAGAAGCTTTTGCCATAACATCTTTTATCTTCTTTAGGTTTACAGTTATAGATTTAGTTACTACAAGGGATAGTATGGCTGCTACAATACCAATTACAATGAGGTATATAATAAGATTTATTATAATAGCACGTGTATCATCACTCAGTTCGTTCTTTTCCAAGGTTCCAAGAACTGTCCAGCCAGTTACAGGGCTTTTAGTATATGAAACAAATTTATCTTTTCCGTCATAACTATACTCTGTAAATCCCTCTCCCTTTTGCTTTACTTCACTCCACACTGGAAGCTTGGCAAAGGTGTCAGTTCCAATTAATTTACTATCAGGATGGGTTAAGAGTATCCCATTTTGATCCAGCAGTACAGCGTACCCATTTTTTCCAACCTTAACTTGAGAAAGGCTTTCCGCAAGTTTAGAAAACGGAATATCTATAGCTACTACTCCCACTATTTCACCATTCTTTTCCACGGTTTTTGCGACAGATACAATAAGTTCTCCTGTAGTTATATCCTTATAAGGATCACAGAATACTACTTTCCCTTTATTCTCCACAGCCTTTTTGTACCATGGTCTTGAGGTTGGATCATAATCTGCACCAATATCAGTTTTTGGATACTCATAAAAGCCCTTTGTAGCAGTACCCATATATACAGACAGCAGAGCTTTATTGCTTTCTTGTACACCTTTAAGGCTATCCGACAAAAAAGATACGCATTCAGAATTACTTATTATATTTATAAAATTATAGTTATTTGAAAGCATAGTTATATTATATCCTACAGCTGAAAGCTCTTTATCAATACCAATATTAATCTCTCTCATCATCTGAGAACTTGTACTTTGTAAATTATTTTTAAGCACTTTATTTGATTCAACATAGGAGGTTACACCTAGCCCTACCATAGGAATTACACAAATACCAATTAAGCTAACTAATAACTTGGTTCTTATACTTTTAAATTTTAAACTAAATTTTGATTTTCTCATAAGCTTCCCCTTTTCACTTTTGTCTATCTAAATTCAATATTTTAACTTTCCACATTGAATTTTACATTAAACCCTTATAATTATCAACACAAAGTGTTATATTTTTATGAATTTTTTCAATTATCAGCATAAAGCGTTGTGTTTCTACATTTTTATATAATAAATCCTTTAGTATACTTATTATATTATCTAATTTAGTATTATAATAAAATTTGGATTTTTCACTGTCTTCTTTAATTAATCTTTTCCAATAAACTTCATTTTATCAATAAAGCAACAAAAATTAAAAAGCCGTAGATTTTACTCTACGACTCCTCCCACAAAAACATAATTCAATTGCCTTAAGGCTCCATGCAGTACTTGATAAATTCTACTTCTTGCTAGGGTCACTGTCACTACCCGAAATTTCACGATCTTATATTACATGTTACTGTGTCAGAAAACTTATAAGTTTTTCCCTT
>JAJXYA010000016.1 GCA_021780795.1 Bacillota bacterium
TGTAAAAAAATTTCAATATGATTCTTATTTGGTTAATAATCATCATTGGGAAACACACAAGAAAAGAATGCCTACCTATACACCCCCTTCATTAAAATCTGATATTGAAGAAACCACTAAACATATGGATAATGTTATTAATAAAAGTAAAACGCCCCATAAACTTGTAGTTTATTCAGGAACTCGTCATGATCCTAGAGAAATAAAAAATGAAAATAATATTCTTCATCATCCTGCATACCTTTCTACTTCTCTAAGTGAGGTTTTTGCAAGTGGAAGAGCAAAAAGTCTAAGTGGGCATAATCCTAATCGTAACAGTCATTTATTAAAAATTCATGTTCCTAAAGATCATCCTGGAGCTTATATACCTTCAATTACGAATGAAGCATTTACGAATCAAACTGAAAGAGAATTCACACTTCCGCGTCATACAAATTTAAAATATATAAAAACTACTAAAGACGGTAATACAAATATTCATCACATGAAGGTGGTCCCATGAAATTATTAAGAGAAATAACTACTAACACTTTCACTCATAACGGGGAAGAATATTCCCTTACTAAACTTAATAAGTTGGTTAAAGGAAGCAAAGTAGATTCTATAAAGCTTAAAGATTTAGAATGGATTTTTAAATATGATAACCCATTAATTGATACACCAGAAAGAATTAAAACAGCAAATATTAATGTTCCTATTTTAGTTACAATGTCACAGGGAAAATTGGTTGTTTTAGACGGATTACATCGTTTAGGAAAGGCTAAAATTGAAGGAAAAAATGTTTTACCAGGAATTATGGTAAATAAAGAACAATTAAAAGGGGCTAAATTATGAAATTATTAAGAGAAATAACTATGGTCTCAATGAGAAATAGAGGGGAAAGTGTTCATAAAACCATTAAAACCCATTATGATAAAGAATATGAAAATAAAATAGAACCTGATGAAAAAAACGCTATTGAAAATTATCAAATTGATTCAGGAGATGTAAACGATTATCATTGGAAAAAACATAAAAAAGAAGATATTTCTAGAATGAATAAAGAAAATGTTGAAGATATTGAAAATAAAACCAAAGGGATTGATAGTGTTATGAACAAATCTAAAACGCCTCATAAATTACATGTTTATTCAGGAACGATACATGATCCTAGATATATAAAAAATGATGAAGGAATTGTTCATCATCCTGCATTTTTATCTACAACTGTTAATGAAACATATGGTAGGCTTAGAGCAAAATCACTTGCCAACAGAACAGGAGCGACAGAAGAACATATGTTAAAAATTCATGTCCCTAAAGATCATCCCGGTATATATATGCCATCTGCCAGTCCTGATGCTGTTGGGGCAAATGAAAGCGAAAGGGAATTTATGCTTCCGCGTGGAACCAATCTTAAACATATTAAAACTACAAGAGAAGAAGGGACAAGAAAAAATTTAAATATTCATCATATGAAGGTGGTCCCATGAAAAAATTAATTGATATTATTGAAGGTAATAAAAAAATAGATTCATTAGATTCTATGTCAGATAAATTAGCAGATCATTATCCTAAAACTAATGAGCTTCCTCATGAAGAAAAAAGAGCATTAGATAATTATACAACGTCATCAAGAGAAATTAACACTTATCATTGGCAAAGAAATAATAAAGTTCCTAAAGCATATATTCCTAAAAAAAGAGAAGCAATCGAAGAAACTTCAAAAAATATAGATTCAAGTCTTAGTAAAAATAAAACTCCTCATAAACTTGTGGTTTATTCAGGAACACGAATTGATCCTAGAGAGCATATGGATGAAAATAAAATTGTTAATCATCCAGCTTATCTATCTACTTCATTAGATAAGCAAAAAGCATATTTATTTAGTAAAAAACATAGTAGCCGTGATGAAAATGATATTATTCATAGGCATATGTTAAAAATACATGTTCCTAAAGGGTCTAATGGGATGTATGTAGAAAATAATGTTGGTTTAAGAGGAGAGAAGGAACTAATTTTACCAAGAGATACAAAACTTCGCCATATTAAAACAGAAAAAAAGGAAGAAACTTTACCAGAAGATAAGAATTATAAAACTCATACACATTTACATCACATGGAACTTGTTAACGACAAATAAAAGGGGTAGCAGATAACGTTATCTGCTACCCCTCATTTCAAGGATGTAAATCTCCCAAAGACCAAGACAGGAGATTTATTAAGTCTTTAATCCTTGGTTCATCAAAGACTTAGATAGGTTTTCAAGAGAAGGTGGATGACGACTCCACATTTTCAGTAATACAACTGGTATTTTCTTTAAATTACTTCTCTCATCATCCTTGAAAATTGAACGGTTAATTACGCCGCCCAATATCGAAACATTACCTCATATCGTTTGTATTGTCAAGAGTTTTTACTGCATTAGGGTCTACTTCCATAATAGCGAGTCCATGAGGCCCACTTTCAGACCAGATTTCTAAATAAGTGCCATCTGTGAATGTAATCTCAATTACATTAGATGCTCTTTGAGAAGCGTTTAATACAGTCTTACCATTCATATCGCCATCAATAAGTTCTCTTGAAGTATCGTGTAAATAACCCATTTATATTCTCCTTTAAACCTTAGTCCTTGGACCACCTTTTTCATATCCCTTGGCGATAAATTCATTTACCTTATCAGCCGGAACACGCTTCTTATCCTTAAGTTCAAAATTAATCATCCATACTGTACCATTTAACTTATGCTCTTTTTCTACCTTGTTTTCAATAATATTTTCTTCAATATGTGGTTTGTTTTCTACAATCTCCTTTTCCTCCAAGGGTTTATTTTTCTCTACAAAATTTATAGACTTTGGGTAAGAAACTTCAGGTGGGTATTTTGAAAAATACCATGTATCAGTCTTTTCATATGACGGCTTATGGTACTTAACACCAGTTTCCTTTAGGTGCTTAAGATATTCCTTAATACTTTTAACAGCCTCATCCTCCGTATTACCGAAGAACAAATCACTAACAGTATCCTCTCCTTCAAAAGGATAATATATTGCAGTAACCCGAAAAGCGACCTTCCCAGGGATTCCGTCGATTTTCTTAAGCATTTTTATCCTTAAATTTTAATAAATTCAGAAAATCCGCCTTGATAGCGCATCTGAATTGTGTTATCATCCCAATATTGGACCATGCAATAAACAAAACTATCTTGTGGAGTTTCCTCATTCGCATTTCTTACAGAAACGACAAATTCAGGATGTTTTGAAATAATAACGCTATATGTACTAATTGGCTCTTTCTTGCAACACTCCATTGCATAAGAGATTGCCTTACCAATTACCTTATATTCTGTTTCCGAAAATCTAGGAAAACTCATAATAAAAAAATCCTTCAAATCATGTTCTTTTTACTAAGTTCTTCACGTAAATTCTTTATGGTAATATTAATTTCTTTATCTCTTGCTATAACAGCATCCCAAGCTTCTTGACGTGACTGTTTTAATATATCAATTTCTTTATATAAAGAAGAAACTAACTCAAGTAATTTTATTCTTTCTGATATATAATCAATAATTAATTTACCATATTCTATAGCTGATATTGGTCTATATTTTTCTTTTTCATTTTTAATATATTCTTTCATTTACTTCCCTATAAAAAAATGGTAGACCCTGCGAGATTCGAACTCGCGACCTGGAGATTAAAAGACAGACGCTCTAACCTACTGAGCTAAGGGTGTATGCTCTATTAATATCACTTACAGAAATGAATGTCAATAGCGATATTAAAAAAATCTCAGATAAAAATCATCACATTTTGCATGAAGGTTTTTATTTGTTATTAACAAAGAAATTCTTCTTTTAATTGTTCTTATATCACTATAGTTAAATTTCATTTTTAATTCCCATAAAGATATTATAAATCCAGATGGTGTTGAAAATAAATATTCTTCTAATTCTTTTGATTTTTTGACTACAGATAAAAATTTAACTTTATTGATATTTGTACGTTTAGCAGCTTCAGAGGAATTATCTGTGCGAGATTGCCATTGAAAATTACCTCTTATATAACCTTTACTATGATCTTCTCTACCTACTGTAGGTTTTATCATACCTTCAGGAATAGGACCAAGATATTCGATAAAAGCCTTAAATCCTTCATTG
>JAJXYA010000434.1 GCA_021780795.1 Bacillota bacterium
TTAGTGCGCTTTTATTTCCATCCTTAGCCTTATTAATAAGCTCTAGTTCATCCAATAATAATCACCTCTAGTAATCTTTTAACGGAAATATTGATTAAAAAGTTCACTATATTTATATTTTTTATTACTTATTTATAATTATAATTCCTACTATGCAAAATGCTACTCCTAGTATTTTATGATACTTACTCGAAATTTTATTATAACATAACCATTATACATATTAATTTATTTTGCTATTATCCTTTAAAATTCTTTTCTCTTTTAAATAATATGCAATACTTACCATAAGTGAAGGCACTGCAAGAGCTACTAAAATAGTGCCTATTATAAGCATTATATTTTTAAAAATTGTTCCTTCTATCCTGCTTCCTAGTAGAACTTCAAGTAGATTTATAGCAATGAGCATTACTATAGAAATAATCGCTGTTTTTTTATATACATTTCTTGAACTTTCGTATTTACTTAAATAGCTCTCCTTTTCAGTATATATAGGAACAGTTTGAGGTGGTGCTGCAAAGAAATGATAAGGCCCATAAGAACACATATGCTCCCAACCACTGCTCTGAAATAATTCAAAATACTCATTATCATTTTTACCTAATTCTTTATAATCCATGGAATAAACTATTTCTTTTGGCTGCTCTTTTACTAATTTATATCTAAACAAGGACATTTCTTTAAGAATCCAGCCTTCTTTAGCTCTTTGACTTAACTTTTTCATAGCTCTATCTTCATCAAAAGCAAGTCCCATATTCATTATATATCTATTTTTCTTTTCCATTAACATCATCCCCCTCTAAATATTTTAAAGCTTCCTCCCCATGTCTTACCATAGTTATTCTTCTATTAATGTCTTTTTTTAATATTTCTTTTCCCTTGAAAGTTAGTGTATAAGTTTTACGTCTCTCTTCATCATCTTCAAGTAATTGAATCAGCTCTGCACTTTGTAGCTTTTTTATAATTGTATAAAGGCTTGCTGGACCTATTACCATTTCACCTTGTGAAAACTCCTGAACTGCCTGCATAATTCCATATCCATGCATGGGCTTCACTAATGTAAGTAAAATGTAGTAGGTTGAATCTGTTAATATATCTTCATCTAAATCTTTTCCTCTAGCCACCTTTTCACTTCCTTGATATTATTTATTACTATATCATTAAATGATATATCATTTAATAACATAATATTCCACTTCCCTAAAATTGTCAACATTTTATAGAAATATTTTCTTGTTTTTTACAGCTTTATTACTTTGACCTAGGTAGCAATAAATGGAGGCACAAAAATAAACCCTTGAAAATCAAGAGTTTATCTGTGCTTGCTAATATATCTATAATTAATTTTTATTTTTTTCCATAAAGCTTATGTAATATCAAATCATATTGTCCTAACTTATCCGCTAACATATGCCAATTCTTATGTTCAGCATTCGAAACATTGACTTGATTATTTTCGATATTTTCAAGTCTAGAACTAATATCCTTAATATCCTTTTGCATTTTTACTAGCATTTCTTTTATTTCATTATCCATAAATATCTCCTTTGAGTTTTATCTTGTATATTAATCTGCTATACATTGCCTTTACACATATATTCTAATCGTGTTATATAATAAATGTTGAAAGTGACTACAATTTTTTATAGCCACTTTCAACATAATTTATTAAACAAACTTATTTTTTATAGAACTTCTTAATTGTTTCACAAACAAATTCTACTTCTTCCTCAGTTATTTCTGGATAAATAGGAAGTGCAAGTATGTTTTCTGATATCCTTTCAGCTACTGGGAAATCACCTTTTTTATGTCCTAGGTATGCAAAGCATTTTTGAAGATGAAGTGGTATTGGATAGTAAATGCTAGTTCCTATTTCATTCACTTTCAAATACTCTGCAAGCTCATCTCTTCTTTCAGCTAATACATTAAACACATAATAAACTGGCTTTTGATCTCCTTTAATTTTAGGTATTTTAATAAACTCACATTCTTGTAATCTATCCATGTACAACTTTGCAATCTGATC
This sequence comes from Bacillota bacterium, assembly GCA_021780795.1. The sequence continues at coordinate 2,027 of JAJXYA010000434.1, forward strand.
TCTCTTTTTAATTGCATCGTTTATATATTTCATTTTTACTTGTAATATAGCAGCTTGAATTGAATCAAGTCTTGAATTATAACCAATATAATCATAATGATATTTCTTAGAAGCTCCGTGTACTCTGTACATTTTAGTAGTACGTGCTAATTCATCATCATTAGTTACAATCATACCTGCGTCGCCATAGGCTCCTAAAGTCTTTGTAGGGAAAAACGAGAAAACACCAAAATCTCCTATAGTACCTGCATGTCTGTAGTCTGCTCCATTGCCCTTCCATCTCATACCGAAGGATTCCGCAGAGTCTTCTAAAACCTTTAAGTTATGTCTACTTGCTATATCCATAATTTTATCCATATCACCCATTTGTGAAAATAAATGAATTGGAATAATTCCTACAGTATCTTTTGTTATTTTTTCTTCTATTTTGCTAGCATCTATGCTAAAAGTTTCCTCATCAATATCCACAAATACAGGCTTTGCTCTATGCTTTGCAATACAAGATGTAGAAGCTAAGAAAGTAAAGGGTGAAGTTATTACTTCTTTTCCATCTTTAAATCCTAGTATGTCAGCAGCCATTACTAAGGCATCTGTACCTGATGCAACACCAATTGCATATTTAGCTCCCGTAAATTCTTGAACCGCTTTTTCAAAGTCAGTTACTTCCTTGCCAAGCATTGATATTCCTCTCTCCATAACTCCTAAAACAGCATTATCGAATTCTGACTTTTTCTCATTATATTCTCTCGTAGATGTATAAAAACCAACTTTCATGATATAACCTCCATCTTAATATATAAAATATTTATTATTTAGCCATTATCTCTTCCACGCATCTTATTACTTCACATGCCACATACTCTGCATCCTCTAATTTGAGTGTTGAGTATACTGGCAGTGTTATTTCATTTGCATATTGATTATATGCATTGGGATAATCCTCTACAGAATATCCAAGATTTTTATAAAGTGTAAACATTGGTAAAGGTGTAAAGTGAACATTAGTAGCAATGCCTATATCCGCAAGCTTTTGTATTAGTTCATCTCTCTGCACCTCACTAAGTCCCTTTAATCTTAAAGGATATAGATGATATGAAGTCTCTTTGTCCTGATCCTTTGTAAAAGGAATAATAGCCCACTGTTTAGCACCAAGAGCTTTGGTATATACATCAAAAATAGCTCTTCTTTTTGTAAGCATTTCTTCATATCTGTCAAGTTGTGCAAGACCTATAGCTGCATTAATATCTGTCATATTACATTTAAAGCCATCTGTTATAATATCATATTTCCAAGCTCCTGCCTTCATTTTTGACAGTGCATCCTTTGACTGCCCATGAAGTGATGCAATCTTAAACTCTCTTTTCAAATCTTCCTTACCTTTATAATTGTTATCATCAAAACTAATAGCTCCACCTTCTGCTGTTATTAAGTTCTTTACTGCATGGAAGGAATAAACGTGAAAATCTGCTTGAGCTCCAACTTTTTTCCCTTTATAAGTTGCTCCAAAGGAATGAGCCGAATCTGATATAAATATAATATCTTCTCTGTTTTTTTCCTTAAGAACTGCTTTTATTGCATCATAGTCTACAGGAACACCTGCAAAATCCACAGTGATGATTGCTTTTGTTTTAGGTGTAATTGCCATAGCTAATTTTTGTTCGTCTATTAAAAAGCTACCTTCTTTAACATCTACAAAAGTTGGTTTAATTCCTCTATGGAGTATTACATTTGCTGTAGCTGTATATGTATAAGGTGTTGTAATAACTTCGTCACCCTCTGAAATGTTATAAACCTTTAATATAAGTTCAAGGCCCGCAGTTGCACTTGAAAGAGCCACTGAATTATTAGCATCACAATACTTAGAAACCTTATCTTCAAATTCCATAGTCTTAGGTCCTGTTGTAATCCAGCCTGAATCTAGCACCTCCATTACAAGCTTTTTCTCAGCATCTGTTATGTCTGGAGGTGAAAAAGGAATATTCTTAATTTTCATATGTATCCTACCTTTCAAATTAAATTTCATTTTAAAATTATACTATTTCTTCTTTTATTTTTTACTTGAATTATATAATTAAATCATCACCTGCGGAACTGTTCATCATCTT
>JAJXYA010000030.1 GCA_021780795.1 Bacillota bacterium
TATATTTTTATTATAGGATGTAACCATGACATACTGCTGTCATGGTTGTACATATATAATAAAACTGTACTAATCAATAGCCGTAAGTGGTTAAATACGTTTACAGAGGAGAATGAAAATGGATTTCATAAAAGAATTTGAGAAGGTAATGGAAAATACTGCTACAATTGCGTTGGCTACTTCAGTTGACAATGCTCCGAACGTAAGGATTATAACTTTTTATCATGATGCTGAAAACAACGGTGTTGTTTATTTCCCAACTTTTAAGCAGTCACCAAAAACAGTGGAAATTTCACAAAATAATAAGGTATCATTTACAACAATTCCTGATGGAACAGTTGGAATAGTAAGAGTTAAAAATGCTATAATTCAAAAAAGCACCCTAACGGTACATGATATAAAGGATGGAATTACTAAAAAATATCCGGGCTTCACTGCTACGGTTGCAAATGCTGGCCCTATGATGGAAGTTTATGAAATACATTTTAAAGAAGCTGAAGTTACAGTAAACTATGGTAATGTGGGTAAGGTAACTTTATAATACAATCAAAATTTTATAGAACAATACAATCTAACACTCTAGTTATATGAGGGTCATACTCCCTGTTTATAATTTTGCAAACAGAAGATGACCATGGCCGTTGTATCTACAAAGGTAGCAAGCGCTCTGAAACTTACTATGAAAGTAGGGGTCGATGAGAGTGGTAAGGACAAATTTGCAACAAAGGCACTAATTAATCTAAAGGGTACTGCAATGAATGAGGACATTTTTGCTGTAGGCGAAGCAATATGCATAAGTTAGTTATGAGATTTTTAACGGCTACAGAAGGTAAGTATTTTACTTTAACTGTAGATGACCTTAAAGCTGATGAAAACGGAGTTCCAACAGTCACAGAAGCTGAGGTAAATGGTGAAAACATCCCTTTAAAAAATATTATAAGTAACAAGGTGCTATTTAGGTGAATAAATATAAAAATCATTGACAATATTCGACTTGAAGCATAGTATGATAGTGTAAGAATAATATTAATTAAAAATTACAATTTAATATTCTTGTTAGGTGAGGTTACTGTATAAGACACACGCTACTGCCCAGAAATGTCGAGAGACGCCAACGGGTCAGCAGGTACTACCGGATTAAGGTTTTACTTAATGTAGCTGAGTATCAAATCTCTAAGCTGTACAGTGCTAAAACTCAACGAGTGGAGATGAACTATATTTTTTATGCTTTTTTTTCGCGTATTTTAATCTCTTCACTTCGTTGTGGGGAGATTTTTTTATTTTCATTTTAAGGAGTGTGATTATTTAATGGACAGTGGTCCCGAACATGAAAAAAATTTAATAGCTTGGAAGGGATGCACACTATTAAACTAGTTTGTAGGTGGTATTGCATCCCTTCATAAAAGGAGGATGTAATATGAAAAATAATTTTTATTTAAGTAGAATTTTAGGAAGTAAAGTTTATACACAGGATATGAAAGTTATAGGAAGATTAAGTGATCTCGGTGTTATAAATGAATTAAAAAGCCCTCATGTCACCACAGCAAAAGTAAAAACCAGTAGTGGAATAAAAGACTACGACTTTAAGAACTTTTCCATTGCAAAACAAAAGGGACAATATATTTTAATATGTAGCAAAATAGAGGAATGTACCTCACCCAATACATTGTTTTTGAAAAAGCATATTTTGGATCAACAGATTATAGATGTTAATGGGAGAAAAGTGGTTCGTGTAAATGATGTCTCACTATCATATTTAGAAAAGGGCGCTTTTGTAGTTGCGGTAGACATCGGCATAGATGGGCTTCTAAGAAGAATTGGAATTGCTAAACCACTTAAGATGTTAGGTCTTAAGGTTTCTGCTAAGTTAATGCTATGGAATGATGTAGAGGCTATTATAACTTCTAATGAAAGTATTGTACTTTCAAAAACATATGATTCTCTATCCATTCTTCACCCATCAGATCTCGCTGATATTATTGAGGACTTTGATACTAAAACGGGACTCACCATTTTTTCCTCACTTGATAACGCAAAAGCTGCGGATGTCTTAGAAGAAATGGAAGAAGATGCACAAGTTAGTTTCATTGAAAGTTTACCTTCAGATAAAGCTGCAGATGTTTTAGAAGAAATGCCTGCGGATGAAGCTGCAGATATTCTTGATGGTATGAAGGTTGAAAAAGTAGAAGAGCTACTAAATAACATGGAAAAGGAAGCTTCAGACGAAATTAGAGAATTGTTAGGATATAATTCTAAAGAAGTTGGAAGTCTTATGAGTACGGATTTCGTATCTTTTAAAAATAAGCAAACTATAAATGAAGCAATTGAAAAACTAAGAATATTAAAACCCGAAGAAGATGAATTATTCAGCCTTTATGTGTTAGATGAAAATGGTAAATTAATAGGAACTATTTCCTTAAGGGATCTAATCATTTCTGACCCAACTAGTAAAATAGGTGATATTATGAATGAAAAATTTAAATCAATGTTTGATACAGATAGTATTAAAGAGTTGATAAAAAATGTTTCAAAATATAATCTTGTAGCGATTCCTGTTACGGACCATGAACTGAAGTTACTGGGCAATGTTATAATAAATGATATTATTTATGAATTGCTTAAAAATAAAAAAACGGTTAGTTAGAGGAGGTATACTATGAGAGAAAAAATAAATTCAAATAAAAAACCTTGGTTTGTAGGCTTCATGCTGTTTCTTTCAGTGCTGGGTCCTGGCTTAATAACTGGAAGTGTAGATAATGATGCTGGTGGTATTTCAGCCTACTCTGTAGCCGGAGCTCATTATGGATATCTTTTACTTTGGACATTAATTCCTTGCTTCATTGCATTACTTGTAGTACAAGAAATGAATGCAAGAATGGGTATCGTAACTCAAAAGGGGTTGGCTGACTTAATTCGAGAAAATTTTGGGGTAAAGATTACCTTCTTTATATTTCTAGGTCTTTTAATTGCAGATATAGGTAATACTGCAACTGAATTTGCAGGTATTGCAGGAAGTTTGCAGGTATTTAATCTTTCAAAATATATATCAGTTCCAGTTGCAGTAATTTTAGTATGGCTACTGGTTGTCAAAGGAACTTATAAATCTGTTGAAAAGATATTCTTAGTTTTTAGTGTATTTTTACTTTCCTATGTTTTTTCTGCGCTGCTTGCTCATCCAGACTGGCACCAAATTGGAACTTCATTAATTAATCCTATACCTTCCTTTAATGGTGCTCATGGAGAAGGTATAGATGCTGCTTGGATTAGTACTGTAATTGGTTTAATTGGTACTACTATTGCACCTTGGATGCAATTTTATATGCAGTCCTCCGTAATAGAGAAAGGTATTAAAATCTCTGAGTATAAATATGAACTTATGGATGTTATTCTTGGATGTACTGTAACGGTGGTAGTTGCTTTCTTTATTATTGTAGCTTGTGCGGCAACTTTGCATAAAGAGGGTATTACTATAAATGAAGCCAAGGATGCGGCAATGGCATTAAAGCCCTTAGCTGGTGATTTAGCATCAAGTATATTTGCCTTTGGTCTCTTGGTTGCGTCAGTATTCTCAGCAACAATTCTTCCACTAGCAACTGCATTTTATATCTGCGAAGCCTTTGGATTTGAAGCTGGAATAAGTAAAACAATGAAGGAAGCTCCAGAATTTTACGGACTATTCACAGCAATAATAATTATTGGTGCCGCAATTATTCTTATTCCAGGTGCACCATTACTTCAAATTTCTCTTGGATCTCAAGTAATTAATGGAATGCTTCTACCAGTAGTTTTAATTTGTATGATGCTTATGGTAAATAAAAAGGACCTCATGGGTGAATATACAAACAATAAATTCAAAAATTGGGTTGGCTGGATTACAATAGTTATTTTAATAACATTAACTATAGTGTTGTTATTCCAGGCTATAATTCAAATATTGGGTTTTAAGTAAACTTACAACTACCAGCTGTTAAGAAATAAATCAGTCTGTCCAGTATTGCGTTAGTAAGTGTGATATTTGAAAAAACCTTACCCACTTGCTATAATTCCTAGGAATTCGCTTTTTTATTTAGAACAGAAAAAAGGAACTATCTCAATTTAGAAATTACTTTCTATTTTGAGACAGTTCCT
>JAJXYA010000291.1 GCA_021780795.1 Bacillota bacterium
CGATACAGCTTTTATGAGTATGAGTGGAATTTCTTTAAAAAATGGATTCACAGACTATGGTATGGGTGAAGTTCAAGTTAAAAAAAAGATGATGGAAGTAGCTCAGCAAATAATCGTTTTGGCAGATAGCTCTAAGTTTGATGTTGTATCTTTGCTTAAGGTTTGTGATATCGATAGTATAGATATTGTAATAACAGATTCAAAACTTAATTCTAATATAATAGAAAAGTACAGTGATAGCGGTGTCATAATAGTTAATAAATAATTTCATAATCTAAATTTAGAATACAGTGGTTCACTGTATTTTTTTTGTTGTATTTATTACTGTTTTTGTGTTGTTAGTTGGAGTTTTAACATTGTTTTTACGTATTCATAACATATTTAAAGTGTAAATATATTAAAATCACTATTGTAATCACTTTGAAATAAAGTGCTCAACGCTATTGAAAAAATAACACTTAAATAGAGCATGACAATAATATGGAGGTAAAAACATGGAAATAAATATTAAATTTATGAATTCTAAAAAAAGAGAGGCAATAATAGCGGTTTTATTTATTATTCCTGCATTAATTCCTCTTGTAGTATTTTGGATATGGCCAATGCTTTACTCGTTTTTTGTTAGCTTTACTAATTGGGATATGATGAGTCCTCAATACGATATGGTAGGTTTTAAAAATTACATTGATCTTTTACATAATGCTGATTTTTATAAAGCTATCTTTAATACATTATATTTTATGGCAGGAAGTGTTATTCCAACTATAATTGGCGGGTTAATGCTGGCGGTGCTTTTAAATAAGAAAATTAAAGGTATGGGCATATATAGAACTATTCTTTTCTCACCATGGATAACTCCAACAGTAGCAGTTTCCATAGTATGGTCATGGATTTTTCAGCCGAGAGCTGGAATAGCTAACTGGCTGTTATCTCTGATTCACATAGCACCACTACAATGGACTCAGAGTGAAAAATATGCTATGCCTGCTATTTTAATAGTAACTGTATGGAAAAGTGTAGGATGGGCAATGATATTTTATCTTGAGGCACTACAAAAAGTACCAAAAGAATTAATAGAAGCTGCAAAAATAGATGGTGCCAATAAAATAAATGCTTTTATGAAGGTAACGCTTCCTATGATTTCGCCTACAACATTTTTTTTAGTTATTATGACAGGAATTAATTCTTTACAGGCATATGACCAAATACAAATACTAACCCAAGGAGGACCTGCAGGAAGTACAAGAACTATATTATATATGTATTATCAATCCGCATTTCAAAACTTTAATGCAGGAGAAGCAGCTGCAATAGCTACTGTTTTAATATTAATAACAGCAATATTGTCACTAATACAATTTATTGCCTCAAAGTATTGGGTGCACTATTAAGTCGTACATAATTATAAGGATTTTAATCAAGTAATTAGGAGGAGCCTGAATGGGAGAAATAACTGTAAAAAGAGAAGAAAAAGAAATAATTGATATAGCACCAATTAAGAGAAGTATAAATATTAAAAATATAATAAGACATATTTTACTTATAGTATTTAGCTTTTTAATGGCATTTCCATTCCTATGGATGGTTTTAAGTGCAATTAAAACAAAAAATGAAATATGGCAATTTCCACCCAAGCTTTTTCCAGCTGTACCACAGTGGCATAATTTCATAGATGCTTGGAATTCAGCACCATTTGGATTGTATATTTTTAATAGTGCGTTTACATCACTTTTAATAGTTTTAATACAAATAATAAATTCAGCTTTGATAGCTTATGCATTAACAGAGCTTAAGTTTAAAGGCAAAAAACCTCTATTTGCAATAGTTATGGGTACATATATGCTTCCTGCAGCAGCTACATATTTGCCAAGCTATGTCATTTTATCAAATATGAATTTGATTGATACCTTAACGGGAGTTGTTATTTCTAATGCAGTAAGTGTATTTGGAATATTTCTTATAAGACAAGCATTTAAGCAAATAAAAAGGGAAGTTGTAGAAGCAGCAATGATAGATGGTGCAAGTCACTGGAAGATATTATGGCATATCATGTTTCCGTTAGCCAAATCATCATTTGTTACTTTTGGCTTGATTAGTTTTGTTTCTAATTACAATAATTATTTATGGCCATCATTGATTATAAAAAGTCCAAATAAATATTTAATAACAATTGGACTTAGACAATTTTTTATACAGCAAGGTGCTTATGGAATAAAGTGGCCTCAAATAATGGCAGCTAGTACCTTTACAATTGCTCCGCTTTTACTATTGTTCTTTGTTGCACAAAAATGGTTTATGAATGGAATAGCGGACTCTGGAGTTAAAGGCTAAAAGAAGTAATAAATAATTAGATTATATAAGAAAAATAAATATAAATTGGAGGAAAATTAAATGAAAAAGTTAAAAATCAAAAGTATTGTTGCTACTTTAATGATGACTACAATGGTGGTAGGTTTATTGTCAGGATGTACTCAAAATACCACTGCAGGAACAGCTCAAAATGGGCCAGTAAAAATAGAATTTTGGTATGGGCTAGGTGGAAAGCTTGGTGATAATGTGCAAGCTATTATTAAACAATTTAATGCATCGCAGAAGGATGTAATAGTAAAAGGTGTAGCACAAGGAAGTTATGATGAAACTTACCAAGCTTTGCAGGCTGCAATTGCTGCAAAAAAAGCACCAGCAGTTGTACTTTTAGATGATGAACAAATGTCAGAACTTGCAAACAAGCATGAACTTGCTCCTCTTGATGAATATATTTCAAAAGACAGTAGTTTTAATGCCAGTGATTTTGTTCCAGCCTTTTATAATGAAGGCAAAATAAATGGTAAGCAATATGCTTTACCTATGTATGGTACTACTCAAGTTTTATATTATCGTAAGGATATGTTTAAAAATGCTGGTATTTCAGAAGATTCACTCAACACCTGGGAAGGATTGTTTGCAGCAGCTGATAAGCTAACTACTAAAAATGGTGGAACAACTTCTGTTTATGGTTGGGAGCCTATGTATGGGGCAGATAACCTTATAGATGCAGCATATAGTGATGGCGGAAAAATATTAAGTAAAGATGGGAAAAAAGTAACTATAGATACGCCTGAATGGGTTAATACTTGGGATATGTTTAGAAAGGCAATTTTTGATAGTAAAACTATGAGAATTCATTCTGGAGGACAAGGATGGCAGTATTGGTATGACACTATAGATGATGTAATGAAAGACAAGGCAGCAGGTTATACTGGCTCTAGTGGAGACCAAGGAGATTTAGACTTTAGTAAAATTGCAGCACATGTTCAGCCAGGGTTCAGTAACCATAAAGCCGCACCTATTGCTTCTGCACAGACAATGAGCATTCCAGCAATTACGAATACTGCTGAGCAAGAAGCTGCTTTCAAATGGATGGAATACTTTACAAGTGCAAAAACTACAGCAGAATGGTCAATGAAAACAGGATATATTGCAGTTAGAAAATCAGCAACCTCAGATCCTACCTTTAAGGCATATGCAGCTAAAAACCCACAAATACTTGTACCTTTGAAGCAAGCATCTACAGCATCAGCACCTTTTGTTGACCCAACTGGCGGTAAAATTACAGATGCATTAACAAAAGCAGCAGATAAAGTTGAAATAGAAAATATTCCTGCAGCTGTAGCGTTAAAGGAAGCAGAAGATCAAGCACAACAGGCATTAGATGCAACTTCAAAATAAGAAATTGAGAGGCATAAAATATGAGCGTTAACTTAAAAATAAAAGGTTATTTCAATCAGCCAATGGAAAATCATAAGTTTTTTATAGAAGGCACTTATGAATGGATAAAGCTAAAAATATTTGCAAAGGATCCCAAATGGTTTAAGGTTCTCCTTTGGGATTCAAATAAAATTTTAAGACTTCAATATTTGTATTGCACTTCGCCGAAAACTGTAATAATTCATAACGATAAAAATATGACAAGTAGCGGAACAATACCAGGACCTATAGTAAATGGTCAGTGGATGTTAGAGATATTTGGATTTAGCGATAAAGAAAGTTTTGAATTTGATATTGATATAATTTGTGGTAATGATAAGATAGATGATTTAGAACAAATTCAGTTTATTGGAGATAAACTTTAGATCGGA
>JAJXYA010000142.1 GCA_021780795.1 Bacillota bacterium
AAAGGAAATGAAGTGTGCGGTGAATTTGCTGAAAAAATTAGAAATGGCGAAATAGTAGAAATTCATGCTACTATTTTATAAGAAAAAATATACTTTTGTAGTGATAATATAATGGGTAACTGAAAATTTATAGAAAGGAAGAAGGATAGGAATACAGCATGGGTACAATTTATGAAATAGCAAAAATCGCTGGAGTTTCTCCAACTACAGTTTCAAAAGTAATAAATAAGTATCCCGATGTAAGCGATAAAACTAGAGCAAAAATACAAAAGATTCTTTACGAGAAGAACTTTTTCCCCAATGCACAAGCTCAGTTTTTATCAACTAAGAAAACCTGGACATTAGGTATTGTATATTTTGAAAATCTTGGAGTTGGACTTAATCATCCTTTCTTTTCAGCAGTAATAGAAGCCTTTAAAAAACAAGCAGATAAACACGGATATTCATTATTATTTGGTTCTAAAAATGATAGGTTAAAAAACGATACTTTTTTAGAATATTTTAAGTATAGAGCTGTGGATGGAATAGCAATAATTTGCACAGATCCCTCTGATAAAGAAACTTTAGAGCTTATTGATAGTGATTTTCCAATTGTAGTAATTGATATGTTTAATAAAAATACTGCCACAATAACGTCAGATAATGTGGAAGGCTGCAAATTAGCTATTAAGTATTTATATGATTTAGGACATAGAAAAGTTGCCCATATATCAGGTTCAAGTTATGTAGATAATTGGCCAAGTATTATAAGAAAAAAAGGTTACATTAAAGCAATGAATGAATTTAATTTAAAAATACTAGATAAGTATATTGTATCTGCAGTTAATTTTGACGTTTCTGGCGGGTATAATGCAATGATAAATTTACTAAAGCTTAGAGATACTCCCACTGCAGTATTTGCTGCCTGTGATAAGGTTGCAATTGGTGCAATAAATGCAGTAAAAGATTCAGGATTAAGTGTACCTCATGATATTTCCATAATAGGTTTTGATGATATAGAGATAGCAAAATATACAACACCTAAGTTAACTACTATAAGGCAAAACAGCGTTGAAATTGGGAAAAGTGCTGTTGATTTATTAGTAAAACAAATTAATGAAAAGATAGATCTTAAAATTAATAAAGTTATACCAGTAGAACTTATAGAAAGAGATTCTTGTAAAAAAATAGATTAAAGTAAATAAATGAAAAAATTAAATTAAAATATTGAAAAGGTGGTTTTCATTATATGACAAATTGTAAATTTGTAAATGAAAAAGGGGCTTTCAAACTGAAAAGTCCAGAAAATAACAGTTACATGTATTTTCCACTTGCAAATGAAGCAGGAGTTTTGTCTAGCATAACTCCAACTTTAAATGGCGATTGTAAAATGGATCAAAACACATTTTTACTTGCTCCAGTGAGTAGCGAAGACCTTCATAATAATAAATCATCAAGAAACTTCTGGGTATATGTTGATGGCATAGGAGCATGGTCTGCAACAGGAGTCTCAGCAACTCAACAGGCTGAAGTTTTCAGTGTGGATAAAGATGAAACAGAATTAGAAGCAGGCATTATGTGGCATAAGATAACCAGAAAATCAAAGAAGTTTGAAATCAAAAGTGAAATAACTTCTTTTGTTCCAGCAACAGATGAAAAAATAGAATTAATGAAGGTTACAATAACAAATATAGGAAGCGAAACTAAAAAAATAACACCAACAGTAGCAATTCCCCTATATTGCCGTTCAGCAGATAATCTTAGAGATCATAGACATGTAACTTCTCTTTTAAATAGGATTGAAACTACCGAATATGGAGTTATAGTAAATCCAACATTAACCTTTGATGAGAGAGGTCATAAGAAGAATACTGTGGTTTATGGGGTTGTTGCTGCAACAGGAAATGGAGAAAAACCAATAGGCTTTAGTCCCATAGTTGAAGAATACATTGGTGAAGGCGGATCTTTTGAAACACCAAAAAGTGTTTTATTGAATGAAAAATTTCAAATTCAGAAAGGTTCCCTACTAGAAGGGTATGAAGCAATTGGAGCTATAAGATTTGAAGATACAGTAATTGAGGCAAATGAGGGAAAAACCTATATTGTTGCTATAGGCTTTGGAGCTTCAAAAGATGACTTTGATAATGTTTTTATAAATTCACTTAAGGAAACTGATTTTGATAAAGCTCTTGACGAAACAACAGCATATTGGGAAAAGAAGATTAATATTTCATACAAAACAAAAGATAAACAATTTGACAATTGGATGTATTGGGTTAACTTTCAGCCAATACTCAGAAGAATATACGGATGTTCATTTTTACCACATCATGACTATGGTAAAGGTGGGAGAGGATGGAGAGACCTTTGGCAGGATTGTTTAGCTCTTTTAGCTATGGATCCAAGTAATGTTCGTGAAATGCTATTAGACAATTTCGGTGGGGTTCGTATTGATGGTACTAATGCTACTATCATAGGGAAAAAACAAGGAGAATTTATAGCAGATAGAAATAATATAGTTCGTGTGTGGATGGATCATGGAGCATGGCCTTTCTTAACAACAAAACTATATATTGAACAAACTGGAGATATTGATTTCCTTTTAGAAAAGCAAAGTTACTTTAAGGATCTTCAAGTAGGAAGAGGAACAGAAAAAGATAATTTATGGGATTTAAGTCAAGGAAATAAAGTTCGCACGCAAAATTATGAAGAATATAAAGGAACTATTTTAGAACATCTTTTAGTACAGCATTTAACAGCATTCTATGATGTTGGAGAGCATAACAACTTAAAGTTACATGGTGCTGATTGGAATGATGGACTTGATATGGCAGATGAAAAAGGTGAAAGTGTTGCATTTAGTTCACTATATGGAGGCAACCTACACAATATTGCAGAGTTATTGAAGTATTTAAAGGATGTAAAGAAAGTAAAAAGTATAGAGTTAGCTGAAGAATTACAAGTACTTTTAACTAACAATAATAAAGTTTATGACAACGTAGAAGAAAAACAGAATATATTAAAAAATTATTGTAATAAGTGCAAACATGATGTTAAGGGAAAAGTATTTAGTATAGTCTGCGATGAATTAATTGCTGATATTGAAGGAAAATCAAATTGGATTAAAGAGCATATTCAAAAAAATGAATGGATTACAAATGAAGAAGGATATAGTTGGTATAATGGATACTATGACAATAATGCTAGAAGAGTAGAAGGAGATGGAGAGTTAGGAACTCGAATGATGCTAACTGGTCAAGTATTTACTATTATGAGTAAGACAGCTACAGAGCAGCAAGTTGAAAGCATTATAAAAGCTGCAGATAATTATCTTTATGATAAAGCAGTTGGTGGGTATAGATTAAATACTAATTTCAATGAAGTTAAATCTGATTTGGGAAGAATGTTTGGTTTTGCTTATGGTCATAAAGAAAACGGAGCAGTGTTTAGCCATATGGCAATTATGTATGCGAATGCACTTTATCAAAGAGGTTTTGCTAAAGAAGGATTTAAGGTTATTGACACTCTCTATAGTCATTGCAATAACTTTGAGGTAAGTAGAATATATCCAGGTATACCTGAATATATAAACGAAAAAGGAAGAGGCATGTACCATTATTTAACGGGATCAGCAAGCTGGTTAATACTTACTGTATTATCAGAAATGTTTGGTGTAAAAGGACAAATGGGTGATTTAGTATTTGTACCTAAGATATTATTGCAGCAGTTTGATGAGGAAAATAAAGCTGTTATTGAAATGAACTTTGCAGAAAGAATGATTAATATTGTTTATATAAATGAAAACAAAAAAGAGTATGGTGATTATGCAGTTAATGAAATTTATATAAATGGTGAACAATACAAATTCAATGGACAACCAGTTATTAATAGAAATATAATAACTTCCCTTGAGGAAGATATTAAGCATACAGTAAAAATTGTTCTTAAATAATTGAAATTACAAATTTTGTAGTACCGTAAATTAAAAATGTAATTTATACTATGCATAAGATAACTGTCAAAAAATCTCCGTCTCTATCATGAAAGAATTATTTTTGATAGATGGAGATTTTAAAAGTACAAAATATAACTTATTGCCTTCTGGAATGAGTACTCATGAATCATGAACAATTTAAT
>JAJXYA010000365.1 GCA_021780795.1 Bacillota bacterium
AACAGAGAAAAGTGAATAAGTTCAAAAAAATGTTTTCGATTTTATATTAGATTTTGAAAAGTCTTTAAGAGAAGAATTAACTGGAGAAGAAATGGATACGTTATTAAAATTAATTAATAAGTTATCTGAAAAAATTGCAGAGTGATGCAATTTTTTTGCGTAATTAGTTAGAAGTCTAACATATGGAGGGAATTTATGGTAAAAAGATTAGCTATTTATATTGGAGAATTTAAGCGTGATTCTATTTTGACGCCGACTTTTGTTGCATTAGAAGCGGCTATGGAAACTATTATTCCGCTTTTAATGTCTATGATTATAGACAATGGGGTAGGGAAAGGAAATGTAGGTTATGTATGCATTATGGGAGCTTTAATGCTTTGTGTAGCATTTTTATCTCTTACCTTTGGAACATTAAATGGAATATTTGCAGCAAGTGCATCTACAGGTTTTGCTAGAAATTTGAGGAGGGGAATTTATTATAACATTCAAAAATATTCCTTTAGTAATATAGATAAATATTCAACAGCAGGATTAGTTACTAGATTAACTACAGATATTACAAATGTTCAAAATGCTTATCAAATGATTATAAGAATACTTGTTAGGGCACCACTTATGCTAATATTTTCTATGTGTATGTGCTTTTATATAAATTCAAAGTTATCACTTATATTTTTAGGAGCAATAATATTTCTTGGAGTTGTATTATATTTTATTATGACTGGAGTTCACCCATACTTTGTAAGAGTATTTAAAAAATATGATGAATTAAATGCAAGTGTACAAGAAAATCTAACTGCAATTCGTACAGTAAAGGCGTATGTTAGGGAAGATCATGAGACAGATAAATTTTATAAGGCTTCTTATAAGCTATATCAATACTTTTTAAAGGCTGAAAAGATTATAGTTGTCAATGGGCCTGTAATGCAATTTACTGTTTATACATGTATTTTACTTTTATCTTGGCTTGGTGCAAAAATGATAGTATCAAATTCCCTTACTACTGGCGAACTTATGAGCTTATTTACTTATACAGTAAATATTCTAATGAGTCTTATGATAATGTCTATGGTTTTTGTTATGGTAATTATGGCAAAGTCATCAGCGGAGAGAATAATTGAGGTATTAGATGAAAAGAGCGACCTTGTAAATAGCGAAAACCCTGTTTATGATGTTCAAAATGGAGCTATAAATTTTAAAAATGTAAACTTTAGCTATAGTAAGGATGAAGCTTCTTTAGTTTTAGAAAATATCAATATAAGTATAAAATCAGGAGAAACTATAGGTATTATTGGAGGAACGGGAAGTGCAAAATCATCTCTAGTCCAGCTTATTCCAAGACTTTATGATACAACGACTGGAACAGTGGAGGTTGGAGGTATCGATGTTAAAAAATATGATATTGAAACCTTAAGAAATGAGGTTTCTATGGTACTTCAAAAGAATGTATTGTTCTCAGGAACAATAAAAGAAAATTTAAGATGGGGAAATAAGGATGCATCCGATGAAGAATTGATGGAAGCTGCTAAAAGAGCACAAGCAGATGAATTTATACAAGCTCTTCCAAATAAATATGATACATTTATAGAACAAGGTGGTACAAATGTTTCTGGTGGTCAAAAGCAAAGATTATGTATTGCAAGAGCCCTTTTAAAAAAGCCAAAAATATTGATTTTAGATGATTCTACTAGTGCAGTAGATACAAAAACAGATGCACTTATAAGACAAGCATTTAGAGAAGATATACCAAATACTACAAAAATAATTATTGCTCAACGTATTTCTTCTGTGCAAGATGCTGATAGAATTATTGTATTAAATGATGGAAAAATAGATGGTTTTGGAACTCATGAAGAACTTTTGGAGACTAATGCTATATATAAGGATGTTTACCAGTCTCAAATGAAGGGAGATGATGATAATGAGTCAAAATAATAGGGAAATAAATAATCGCAAGGCACACTCTGGTAAAAAATTTGATAAGAATTCGCTAAAAACTTTAAAAAGGCTAATTATATTTATATTTAAAGATTATAAGTTTAGATTTTTTATTGTAATCTTAACTATAATTATAAGTTCGCTTGCAAATGTAGTAGGAACACTATTTATTAAGCAGCTCATAGATACCTATATAACGCCACTTTTAAAAACACATAGTAATGATTTTAGCCCATTATTAAAAATGATAGCTACAATGGGAGCAATTTACGCTGTGGGAGTAATTTCTACGTATGTCTACAGTCGAGTAATGATAGGTGTATCCCATGGTTCTCTTAAAAAAATAAGAGATAATATGTTTTTTCATATGGAGTTACTGCCTATAAGTTTTTTTGATACACATGCTCATGGTGATTTAATGAGTCTATATACAAATGATACTGATACTTTAAGGCAGATGATTAGTCAAAGTATACCTCAACTGCTTGCAGGGATAATAACTGTAGTTAGCATATTTATTTCAATGATTTACTTAAGTCCAGTATTAATATTAGTCCAATTAGCGATTTTAGCAGCTATGTTTTTAGTAACAAAATATATAGGTGGAAAGAGCAGTGAATATTTTAAAAAGCAGCAAAAATCACTTGGTGAGTTAAATGGATATATTGAAGAAATGATGGAAGGCCAAAAGGTAGTAAAAGTATTTTGCCATGAAAAAGAAGCAGAAAAAGATTTCGATAACCTCAATGATATACTTTGTAAAAGCTCTAACAAGGCTAATAGATATGCCAATATATTGATGCCTGTAATGGGAAATATAGGCTATATAAATTACGTTTGCATAGCTATTTTAGGGTCAATTTTGGCTATCGGTGATTTTGCAGGCTTTACGCTAGGCTCGCTTGCTTCATTCCTTCAACTAACTAGAAGCTTTAGTCAGACGATTAACCAAATGTCACAGCAATTTAATTTTATAATAATGGCACTTGCTGGAGCTGAACGTATTTTTAAAATTATTGATGAAGAAGTAGAAGTTGATACTGGTTATGTAAGCTTAGTTAATGCTGAGGAAAGTGAAACAGGTGAAATTTTAGAAACAAAAAAACGTACTGGAGTTTGGGCTTGGAAGCATCCTCATGAAGATGGTACTGTAACATATACAAAAGTAAATGGTGAAGTAGTTTTTGATGATGTTGATTTTGGATATAATAGCGAAAAGATGATACTTCACAATATAAAGCTTTATGCAAAGAGAGGTCAAAAAATAGCATTTGTAGGTTCAACTGGAGCAGGAAAAACTACAATTACTAATTTAATTAATAGATTTTATGATATACAAGACGGAAAGATAAGATATGATGGAATAAATATAAATAAGATTAAAAAAGATGATCTTAGAAGATCCCTTGGAATGGTGCTTCAAGACCCACATTTGTTCACAGGAACTATTGCAGATAATATAAGATATGGAAAGCTTGATGCTACAGAGGAAGAAGTAATTGCTGCAGCAAAACTCGCTAATGCTCATAGCTTTATAAAACATTTGCCAAAGGGTTACGATACAGTAATCACAGGAGATGGAGGAAATTTATCTCAAGGACAAAGACAACTCTTAACTATTGCCAGGGCTGCTATAGCTGATCCACCAGTTTTAATACTTGATGAAGCTACATCAAGTATAGATACTAGAACAGAAGCAATTGTGCAAGAAGGAATGGATAAGCTTATGAAGGGAAGAACGGTATTTGTAATAGCTCATAGATTATCTACTGTTCAAAATTCAGATGTTATTATGGTACTTGAACAAGGGAGAATTATTGAAAGAGGAAACCATG
The DNA here is from genome assembly GCA_021780795.1 of Bacillota bacterium. Next base: position 3,774 of record JAJXYA010000365.1, read on the forward strand.
ACGAACTAATAGAACAGAGAGGAAAATATTATCAACTTTATACAGGAGCTTTTGAGCTTTCATAGGTTAACAAAAAAAAAATAAATTAAGATTAGACTATAAAATATTAGAAAGAGAACTTGCGGTTCTCTTTCTAATTAATTTTTAACAATAACTGCGGTGCCTGCAATATCGCTTAAAGGAAAATAAGAAATTGAGTTTTCTAAGCAATACTTTTTCACAGCTTCTTTTACTCCTTTGTATCTAAAATTGTTATAGTCATGTATAAAAATATAACCACCATTAGCCATTCTAGGATAAAAGAATTTCAGACCAGAGTAAGTAGGATTA
>JAJXYA010000059.1 GCA_021780795.1 Bacillota bacterium
GCATCCAAAACTTTAGAGATACCTTTACTATATTCAACTTTTGTTCCTCCCTGAATGGAGCTAACTAAGAAAGGAGCAACCCTACTGTTATAATCTGCTACTTTAGCACTGTCGTATGTTAGATATTCTTTTGTAAATGTAACTGCAAAAGCCTTAGCTGTATCATTTTCTACAGGTGCAAAATTATATTCAATAGAGTTTTTTATAATTTTAGGTTGTTTACTCCTAATTAACTGAAATACCCCCATTATCAATATAAAAATTATTGCACACCATAAGAAAGTTTTTACGAACTTTAAAGTTCCTGTCGTTTTAGGTCCTATGTTTTTTTCTGTTTTATTAGGGTTAATGCTTAATTTGGTCTTAGTCTCTTGATTCTCAATATCCATGATTGATATTTTATTTTTTTTATTTTTTTTTTGAAACAAATTTTTTCACCTCCTTTTATCATTTTACCAACTTATTTAATCAATGTCAAAAAAAATTTTATACACATTAAATTAATCAAACATACTCATAGGCTTATTATCATTCCCATTAGCATCCTTAGCCTTTATAAATATTTTATTTAAAGTATTATCGGCCCAAAGATCTAAAGTTGTAAATAAAAACTCTACTCCAGATTTTTGTTTAACCCTCACAGCTTCAAGTAACTTTTCAGCTCTATCTGTAGTAGTAGTAATAACTAGAACCCTTGGAAATACATTAAATTTGTTTCTATACTCCCCACTAAACTTATATGCATCATAGTACGCAACCTTATTATCGAAAGCTTCTGTCTTGAAACTATTGCCGGTAACGGCCATAGTTCCAAGATCTATCTCAACAAAATAGTTAAAATGCCTATTATTCTCAACGTAAGTAAAATACATATCTGGTCTTACTGAAAATTCATTATCCTCATACTTGAACTTTAAAAATAAATGCCTATCACATACACAATTTATTATCTTATCGCCTCTTTCCCTTGCACTCCTTTCTACTGCAGCTCTAGCAGCACTTATTTCAAATGCATGATTCAATTTATCATATTTAATTAAATTATCCCTACGGTTCCATATAACTTCTTTCATAGGAAGCTCATAAAAACCTGAGATAAAAATAGCCCCTGCCTGATCTAACATAAAATAAGCTTCTTCTGTACCCTTTTGATCCCTGGTTTTTAAAGGAAACATTCTCTCCACAAATCTATTTACATGTAGTTTTAACATATAAGAAGTAATATATTGATAACTATATCCTGTCATATCTTTAAGTTGACTTAGTTTTACGGTTCTCATGTTGTATATAATTTCAATAGCTATTTTCTGAAACTCTGTCAAAGGGAAATCTACCACAAAATCATCATTTATTAGCTTTACATCGATTCTTTCTACATTCCGCTGTCCTCTCATTAATTTCCTCTCCTTTTGCTTAATTCCTTATTTTTAGCAGCGTTCCATAAGCTTTCACCCTGATCTACATTGCTATCATCCTTTTTAATTGTACTTACCGTTACTTTTTCTTTACCTTTTTGTACATTCCACATGTTTTTTAATTCCTCAAGCTGCTCTTCTTCATTTGGACCATCATCGTAAATACCTAAACACTCATCACTAAATTCAATCTTAATTTCACCCTTATGTTTAATCTCTTCAACTTTTGGTTTTGAGGTGCCTCCTTTAGTTTCTAATAGGTTTTCTTCTTCAAACATATCTTTAAGTGTTATCTTCTTATTAGGCACTTCTATGGGCCTAATATCAGGCTTATAACTGATATTAATTTCATCAAAATTTATTTCCTCAGCATGGGTAGTATCTTCTACCTTTTCATTAGCCAAGAAAGGTACCTCTTTATCCAATACCACCTTGCTATTATCCAATTTCTTATTTTCACCGGCTTTTGTTAATACTATTGGATTATTTATCTTAATATCAAAATCAAACTCATCTGATCCTGGAAGATCAACTTTAATATCAAACGGCGGGTTACTTTGTTTTTCAGGATCTCTACTGATATTTTTTATATTATTAGCGATTTCAATTTGCTTATATTCCTCAGTAAAGTCCTCAACAAAGTTATCCTCTATTTCTTGGCCATTCTCATCTAATTTTTTATAGTCATTAATCCTTTCAGAAAGCATTTTATCAATATCTTTGTAATGCATCCTTTTTTCTCTATTTAACTTCTTGATCTCAAATACTGATTCTTTACTTGTAGCAATATCTACCTCTGGTCTATCTAAGGAATAAATATTAAATGTATCAGATTTTCGCCCATCAACCAGCAGCTGACAATATCCATACCTAGAAGGAAGCTTCTTAAGATCCATTTGATCTACTCTAGGTCCATATATTTTATCAAAATATGGTGCATCTGGCTGACCAACAGTAAAAGTTATAGTTGTACCAACATTGTTATAAATTGCATCAAGTAATCCTTCTATTTTATTCATCTGCTCTTTTCTCTGGTGCATTAAGAATAAACCTATTCCATACTTTCTAAGCTCGTCTAAGATTGTCATAGTATTTTTATCTACAAAGTTTTGAGCTTCGTCTATAGCTACTAAATATGGAGTATCCCACATTTTTCTCTCTCTAGTGAATGAAGCATCAACGAATAATTTCATTACAATACTTCCTATAAAGCTTACTCTGTCTTCTGTCATATCCTGCTTTGAAAATCTAAATATCAATATTTTATTGTTATCCAATATTTCTTTAAAATCTAGGCTATCATTTTGAGCTATAGCTCTTAGCATTCTCTTTGAATTTAAAAACTTACCTAGCTTATACATTACAGATAAAACTGTACTTTGAGTCTCCTTAGGTAATAATCCTCTCTCATCTTCTCTAAAGTGTGTTGTCCAGAATTGTATTAACTGAGGATCTTTAATTTTTTTAATTGCGTAATTTCTATACTCTCTATCATAAAATAATCTCTGTGCATCAATTATATTTCCTTCTTGCATCTCTATAATTGTTCTAATGGCATTTTCCAAGAAGTCCTCGTTTTTATCACTCCAAGATGCACTAAACCTATTTTTAAATATCTCTATAACCGAATCTCTTGTCTTCTCCTTAGCATCTTCTAATGAAACACCCTTACGTTCAAAAACTTTACAAAAATTAAATCCTGGTATATGAGTATCAAAGAAATCAAACCATACTACATCCTTACGCCTTTCTGGTGGAATTAATTGAATGATCTCATCCGCAAGCTTTCCATGAGGCTCAAGTAATAAAAATCCTCTTCCTTGCTTTGCAACAGATACTAGCAGTGATTTTATAAACTCAGACTTACCTGTACCAGTAATACCTTGTAGAGCAATATGCCTTACTAGATCATGGTCTTTAAAACCTATATTTGTCTCCTTACCTCTATAGAAATTTTTTGCAAATACATTTTTTTCTGTTTCTACATCTCTCGGCGGGGCAAATTCTTTTACAACTAAAGCTTCAACATCAGGGAAATCATTTATAAGCTCTGCTCCTGGTAATCTTAAAAAGAAACTAGAAAGCTCTGAGGTAGTTAATATATTTTTTCTATCTCTTAAATACATTCTCCTGGCCTTAGCTCGCTTAAAAAATAATTTCTTAGCATAAATCATTTCTCTCATAAATCTATTTTCTTTGTCTAGTTCATTAAAAGCAGCTGTTATTCCCTTTACCCTGCTCTTATTATCTTTCCCAAAATGGCCAATTGCCATTACCCTTATAACTGTTTCAAATCCTGCTTCTAAAAGCTTATCACTTGCTACAGATATCTCCTTACGTTCTAATCGTGTCTTACGCTGCGTTTTACGCTTAAATGAACCTAATCCTTGTCTATCTAACTCTTCATCTAGTCCTTCCGTTAATATCTCTCCTAATGAACCAAATATGTTTGTAAAATTAACGCCCTTCCTAGGCCTAATTCCACTACGTTCATATTTTTCAAGTATCTTTCTACCTTGATTTTGCCAGGTATTATCTAATGGCCTTACCTGAATCTGAACTGATATCTTCTGGTGCCACTCAAGATCCTTCATCCCAGATAACAAACTACCTAACAAATCTTTATCTTGATTAGTTTTAATACTAAGCACATGATGATATCCAAGCACCATTTCTGTACCAT
>JAJXYA010000266.1 GCA_021780795.1 Bacillota bacterium
ATTTCCAGAAGTTACTGAAGTAACCTTTGCTCCTAAAAGCTTCATTTTAAATACGTTAAGTGATTGTCTTTCAATATCCTCTTCTCCCATAAATATTTCACATTCCATACCAAACATAGCTGCAATTGTAGCCGTAGCAACACCATGTTGTCCGGCACCTGTTTCAGCAATAACCCTTTTTTTACCCATTCTTTTAGCAAGAAGTATTTGTCCAAGTGCATTATTAACCTTATGAGCACCTGTATGGTTTAAATCCTCTCTCTTAAGATAAATTTTTGCACCACCTAATTTTTTGCTTAAGTTTTCTGCATAATATAAAGGGGATTGCCTTCCTACATAATCTTTTAAATAATATTTATATTCTTCAATGAACTTTTCATCAGCCATAGCCTTTTTATATTGTTCTTCTAATTCTATTAAAACGTTCATCATAGTTTCTGGTGCGTATTGTCCACCGAACTTTCCAAATCTTCCATCCATAATATATTCCTCACTTTTTCCACGAATTTTTTTATTTTATTATAATCTTTAACTCCATTTGTTTCTACGCCGCTAGATACATCTACGGCATAAGGCTTCACCATTTTTATTGCTTCCTGAACATTTGATATGTTTAAGCCTCCTGCTAAAATCAACTTCTTACTAATATTTAGTTTTGGAACTACTTCCCAATCAAAACTAACTCCTGTTCCACCTTCTGCTCCTTTTACACTGCTGTCTAAAACAATGGACTCGATGCTATAATCTTTATACCTATTAAGCTGTTCTTTATACTTATCTATTTCATAAGCACCGTTTTCTAAATCAACCTTTATTGACATAGCTTTCCATACGGTAAAGTTTTGAAAATTCTTTATATATTCTGCCCCCTCATTACCATGAAACTGAAAACCGTGTAAGTTAAGCTTTTCCCCAAATTCTAGTGCTTTTTCAATTTCTTCATCAACAAAAACGCCAATAGTTTTAATACTATTATCTAATAAAGCTATTAATTCCTTTGCCTTATCTAACGTTACTCTCCTTTTGCTATTTGCAAACACAAAACCAACATAGTCTGGCTTAACTTCATTTACATATTGTATATCTTCTTCTCTTTTTAATCCACAGATTTTTATCTTAGTCATACTATCACCCTTTAGAATTGTGGATAAATTCGTTAACCTTGTGTATTTCTTCAATATTTCTCATAAAGGTTTCACCAATTAGAACTGCATTTACATTTATAGATTTTAAATACTGTATATCCTCTGGTGTCTGAATTCCGCTTTCAGATACTATAATTCTATCCTTTGGTATATATGCAAGTAGTTTTTCAGTAGTTTTTAAATCCACAGTGAAATCTCTTAAGTCTCTGTTATTTATACCAATAATCTTTGCTTCAGCTTCTAAGGCTATTTCAAGCTCTTCCCTGTTATGAACTTCTATTAAAACGCTTAGTCCAAGGTCTTTTGCCAGTTTATAAAACTCTTTTGTTTTTTTACCCAGCACTGCTACTATTAAAAGCACCGCATCTGCACCAATAATTTTAGCTTGAAAAATTTGATATTCATCGATAATGAAATCTTTTCTTATTATAGGTTTGGTGGTAACTTCTTTAACAAGTCTTATATATTTATCATCACCTTTGAAAAACTCTTTTTCTGTTAAAACTGAAATGGCGTCTATATTTACTTCCTCATAAACCTTAGCAATTTTAACAGCATCAAAATCAGCTTTAATTATACCTTTTGAAGGTGAAGCTTTTTTTATTTCAGCAATTATATTTATTCCTTTCTTACCTAAAGCTCCTTTGAAATCTCTAGTAACAATATCTATAGCTTCTGTTTCAAATTTTCTTAAAGGAAGTCTTTCCTTTTCAAGTATAAGCTGATTTTTTTTAAAGGCAACTATTTCATCTAATATCATTTTCACACCACCTTACTTATATCCACTAATTCATTAAGCTTTTCTAAAGCTTTTCCTGAGTCTATTAGTTCTTCTGCTAACTTTATTCCTGCTTCTATACTGCTTACTGCCTTTCCAATATATAATGCTGCTGCACTGTTTAAAACTACTATGTCTCTTTTTGCTCCCTTTTCACCTTTAAAAATATTTAATATTATTTCGGCATTTTCCTTTGCTTCAGCACCCTTAATATCTTCAGCAGTACATAATTTAATTCCAAACTTTTCTGGATTTATTTCATAATCAGTAACCTTTCCATCCTTAAGTTCAGATACATAGGAAATAGTTGTTGTTGTTAATTCATCTAAGCCATCTTTCCCATAAACAACTAAGGCTCTTTCACTGCCAAGCTTATTTAAAACTTCTGCTATTGGATGTGTCAATTCTTTGCTATATACTCCTAAAACTTGACCTTTTGCAAAAGCAGGATTTGTAAGAGGTCCTAAAACATTAAATACAGTTCTTGTACCTAATTCTTTTCTAATTGGTCCTACATGCTTCATAGCCGAATGATACTTTTGAGCAAACAAGAAAGCCATTCCATTTTCATCTATAAGCTGTTTTGCTTTTTCTGGTTCTAAATCTATATTTATACCTAAAGCTTGAAGTACATCTGCACTTCCACTTTTGCTAGAAATTGCTCTATTACCATGCTTTGCGACTTTGACTCCACCGGCTGCTGCTATAATTGCAACTGCTGTTGATATATTAAAAGTTTTTCCTCCGTCTCCGCCAGTTCCGCAGGTATCTATAACATAATCCGAATCTAATTCCACCTTCGATGCATTATCTCTCATGGCTCTTGCAAAGCCTGTAATTTCATTTACGGTTTCACCCTTCATTCTCATTCCCATTAAAAAGGCTCCAACCTGGGACGGAATAGCTCCACCTTTCATTATCTCACATGCTGCCTCATAAGCTTCTGTCTCAGTCAAATTTTCATTAATTACTACTTTTTTAATAGCTTCCTGTAGCATTACAAATCCCCTCCACAAAATTTTTAATCATACTTTTACCTTCCTCTGTAATGATAGATTCAGGATGAAATTGAAGTCCATATATTTTATATTCTTTATGTCTAAGTCCCATAACTACCTTGTCGTCTAGGCTCACCGATGTTATTTCAAGTTCCTTTGGAAAAGTAGTCTTATCAACTATTAAGGAATGATATCTCATAACTTCAAGAGGATTTTTAATTCCTTTAAACAAGCCTTCTCCATTATGCTCTATCATTGAAGTTTTTCCATGTTTAATATTTTCAGCCCTTATTACTCTACCACCAAAAGCATAACCTATAGCTTGATGCCCAAGACATATGCCAAGTATAGGAACTTTTCCTGCAAAATATTTTATTACATCTATACATATACCAGCCTTATCTGGAGTTCCTGGTCCCGGCGAAATTATAATACCTTCTAAATCCATTTTCTCTATTTCTTCAATTGTAATTTTATCATTTCTTACAACAACCATATTAGTATATATTTCACCAATATATTGATAAAGATTGTAAGTAAATGAATCATAATTATCTAGTATAAGTATCAATTAAATTACCTCCTTCATTGCCCTTGCCTTATTTAAGGTTTCTATATATTCGCATTTAGGATTAGAATCATATACAAGTCCTGCTCCTGCTTGAACATAACTGTATTCATCTTTAAATACGATTGTCCTCAAAGCTATGCAGGTATCCATATTGCCATTGAAGGAAAAGTATCCAACCGCACCTGCATAAATACCTCTTCTTAAACTCTCAAGTTCATCTATTATTTCCATAGCCCTAACCTTTGGTGCCCCTGAAACAGTACCCACTGGCAAACAGGAAATCAAAGCATCAAAGCAAGTTAAGTTTTCTTTTAATTCCCCAGACACTTCAGACACAATATGCATAATATGAGAGTATAAATCTACCTTCATAAATCTATTAACATCCACTGTACCAAATTTACTAACCTTACCAATATCATTTCTTCCAAGATCTACAAGCATAAGATGCTCCGCTCTTTCTTTTTCATCGGAAAGAAGTTCTTTGATTAGGCTTTCATCTTCAGCTTTATCCTTGCCTCTAGGCCTTGAACCAGCTATAGGATTGGTTTTAACTATGTTATCCTTTAAGGAAACTAATATTTCTGGTGATGAACCTGCTATAGA
>JAJXYA010000244.1 GCA_021780795.1 Bacillota bacterium
TTGAGCTAATATTACCATAGCACCATAAACAGAACTATCACCATGAGGATGATATTTACCAAGAATGTCTCCAACTATTCTTGCTGATTTAAAGTAAGGCTTGTCTGGAAATGCCTTTAGCATATATGCTCCATAAAGAATCCTTCTATGAACTGGCTTTAGACCATCCCTTACATCTGGCAGCGCTCTATCTCTAGCAACCTCCACGGCATATGGAAGGTAGTTATCTGGCATTGCTTCTTCAATTGGAGTCATTATTATATTATTATCTTTAGGTATCTCAATCTTTTTTGCCATCCGATATAGCCTCCTCCTTTATCATCACCCTGGGTGATGTTAACGACTTAAAAACGTCGTTAAAACTCAGCATATTTATACATGTAATTTTTTCTAGGTCCAACCACATCCCCCATTAAAAGCGAAACCATCTTTTCTGCCTTTGCTGCATCTTCAATGGTAACCTGCTGCAAGGTCCTAGTAGTTGGGTTAAGTGTAGTTTCCCAAAGTTGATCTGGATTCATTTCTCCAAGACCTTTATATCTTTGAATAAGAGCGCCTTTTCCAATTTCCTTTTTCGTCTTAGCTAATTCCTCATCACTATATGCATACTTAGCCACTTCTCCATTTTTACTGTTCTTATAAACCTTATAAAGTGGGGGCATTCCCATATAAAGATGACCATTTGCTATGAGTGGTCTCATATACCTATAAATAAAAGTCATCCATAAGGTTCTAATGTGATATCCATCAACATCCGCGTCACTTAAAATAATTATCTTATCATATTTTAAATCTTTTTCATTATAGCTATCTAAAACTCCTGTTCCAATGGCAGTGTTGAAGATTTTTAACTCTTCACTAGCTAGTACATTTTCAAGCTTCTGCTTTTCAGTATTCATAATCTTACCTTTTGAAGGCATTATAGTTTGAAACCTTCTATCCCTAGCTTGTTTCGCGCTTCCACCCGCGGAGTCTCCCTCAACCACTATAAACTCCGTAACCTCTGAATCTTTTAGCGTGCATACTGCAATCTTTCCTGCAAGAGGAGCTGCTCCTTTACCTATCTTCTTTCTTTCAGCTTCATTAATTTTTTTTATTTTATCTCGCCTTGCTGCAGCAGAAACAGCGTTACTTATTATATTAGTAGCCATTTCTTTATTATCTTCTATCCACTCTAAAATTTTAATATAACATAATTCATTCATCATGCTATATGCCTCATTATTGCCTAGTTTGGTTTTAGTCTGACCCTCAAAGATAGGGTTATTTATTTTAATTCTAACTATTGCCGTCATACCTTCTCTTAAATCGTCACCCTCAAATTCCTTATCCTTTTCCTTTAAAAGATTAAGCTTTTTAGCTCCTTCTTTAAAAGCTCTCGTCATACCTGTTTTAAATCCTGTTTCGTGAGTTCCAGATTCTGTAGTTGGTATATTGTTAACGTAGCTGGCAATGTATTCTGTAGTAGAATCAGTAAATTGCATGCATATCTCTCCGTATAATTGTATCCCATTTATCTCCTTTTCACCTTGGAAGAATATAGGATCCTTATGCAGGGGAGTTTTACTTTCATTAAGATAATCAATAAAATCTAGTAGTCCCCGCTCTGAGTGATATTCCTTTACAGTGTTTCCTTCTTTTCTCTTATCATTAAACACTAAGGTAATTCCTTTATTTTGAAACGCCAATTCTTGTAGTCTTTCATCAATCACATCAGATTTAAAATCCAAAGTAGTAAATATATCCTTATCAGGCATAAAAGTAATTTTACTACCTGTTTTTTTTGTTTCTCCTATAATTTCAAGCTTACTAACAGGCGTACCGGGCATAAGTCTTTTTAACTCATCATCATAGGAATATTCAAATCTCTGAGTGAAAATTTTTCCCTTTTGTTTTATTTCAACTTGTAACCATTCTGATAATGCATTTACAACTGCGGCTCCAACACCATGAAGTCCTCCAGAAGTTTTATAATTCTTATTATTAAATTTTCCACCAGTGTGTAGCTCAGTAAATACCATTTCTACGCCAGATTTGTTTTTTATAGGATGAATTCCAGTAGGAATCCCTCGACCATTATCTACAATAGTAACACTTTTATCTTTATTTAATATTATTTCAGCTCTATCACCATAGCCATTAGCTATTTCATCTATAGCATTATCTAAGATTTCCCATATACAATGATGTAGACCCTTGCTTCCTGTAGACCCTATATACATACCCGGTCTTATTCTTACAGGCTCTAGTTTTTCTAGAGAAGTTAAGTCTGTTACATCATAGGTTTGAAATTCTTCCTTATCAAAACTCATAAAAATCCTCCAGTAAAATTTTATTATACATTTGCTATTTTATATGTTTATTAGCAAAAGGTAAAGATATTTAAATAAAAAAACAGAACATTAGTTTCTGTTTTTTGGTATTTTTATTCTTTTATATGATTTTAATCCAATTTTCTATTTCTTCTGTGGCAGTTTTTATATCTACTACTTGAACTTTTAATTTATAATCATATTTATCTGAAGCATGCATGTACATAGGATCATAATGTTTTACCATAAGCTCGCTTACCACTTCATTATATTCTGATTTTAAAACCAATTCAGAATATTTGTCAACATTTTTTTGTCCAATATATTTTCCAAGCCGTTCTAAACATCCAATTATTTCCACATTACAATTTTCACATTTTGTATACTCTTTAATAATAAGGTCTGTTCTAAAATCGATATCTGCATCCACAAATATATGTATACCATTTTTCATTTTTTCGTATATGCAATCTGGTATTATAGTATTGCCTATTCGTTTGCTTTCTGCTTCAATAAATACATATGAACTTTTAGCATCCTTTAACATATGATAAATTTTAGATTCAAACTCTTTTTGACTAGTGCCTTTTCCAAGACCTACTGTACCTAAAAGTGATCCTCTATGATTAGCAAAACCTTCCAGGTCTAAAACATCAAATCCATCACACTCTAACTGTTTAAGTATCTCAGTTTTTCCCACACCAGTGTTACCATGCAGAACAATATATTGAACTTTCTCATTAAGCTGTGGTAAATTTTCAAGTACAAATCTTCTATATCCTTTATAGCCCTCGTTTATTCTCTCTGTATTTACACCTAAGGAGCTCAATAGTGTGCCAAGTATACCACTTCTCATTCCACCTCTAGCGCAAAATAACACAATTTTATCGTATTTTTTCTCAAGCTCTTTAATTTGATCATAAATATGGAGTAATTTTTTAGAGGCTACTTCAACACCAATTCTTTTTGCTTTTTCAACACTTTCCCTTGTATACACGGTACCAATAATTTTTCTTTCTTCATCATCAAATAAGGGTATATTGACTGCTCCTTTTATAGTCGCCTCTTCGAATTCACCTGGACTTCTTACATCAACTAAAATGTAATTCCCTTCAACTTCCCCATATTCTATAGTTTTTAACATTACCTTTCCTCCTTGGATGTGAGTTGCTATATTATTTATAAAAACGTTAACCGGCAGAACAAAACTTTCCTGCCGGTCAATACAGTAATTCGCTCTAATTTGAGTTTCTACTTTACTCTACAGTTTTATTAGTTGGTGGCAATAATGCCGCAGCTAATCTTATCATATATTTTAGACTTTCATCATCTATATTGCTTTGAAAATTCAATAAAGCAATAGCATCCTTTGCCACCTTAATTGCTTCCTCTTCTTTAAAGGTATTTTCGCCATTTTTATAATTAGTTTCTACATATTGCACTGCTTCTGAAACAGTTCTTATTATTTTCTTTACATTTTCTGGTGTAGATTCACCAGCCGTTAAAGAACCAAGTATTACATAAGAAAGGCCAAAATAGTCATCCTTAATATTTATATCTTTATCCTTTAACAAGTAAACTAAATATCCAAGTCCTGTTACTAAAAGCACTATTAATACATATTGAATAATTATTTCTACCATCACGTACCTCCTTTATTTGAATTTATACTATTTTATATGCCATTCAAATAAAAAAGGGTACATTTTTTAATTAAATTGTAAAAATAATTATATTTTATTCCTTCTGAAATATCGTTAAGCTTTTACTATATCTACAATA
>JAJXYA010000116.1 GCA_021780795.1 Bacillota bacterium
TTCCTCTAGTTCCGCATTTTCTATCTTTTCTTGTAGCTGCTCTGCTGCAGCTTTATTTTTATCATAATAATCTCTAAAATAATATTCTATTTTTTCCTGCCATAGCTCAGCCTCTGTCCATTTTCTCTTACCTTTTATACCCGCTGCTATTACGAAGTTTTCTAGTATATCTATATGTTCCTTTTCTATATCCAAAAGTCCCGTTTTAAGATATCTAAATACTGCTTCATAGCTAAAGCTTTTAGTGAAAATCTCCACTGCAGAGGTTATAAGCACAATTAAGGGGTTACTAGTTATATCTTTTTTCTTATCTATAAATAAGGGTATGTCGTATTCTGTAAATATGGCTTTAATTAATTTTTCATAGCTAGGTAAATCTCTAGTTACTACTGCTATCTTATTAAATCTTATCTTTTCATCGCGGCAAAGTCTTAAGATGTCCTTTGCTACATGTTCTACTTCAGAATAAGGATTTAGAGCTTTAAATACCTTTATGTTTTCACATTTTTCAGTGAAGGGTGTGTAGGGGAAGGCAAAATAATTCTTTTCTAAATAAGAAAGCTCCGCATTATCTTTAAATTTATGCTCTTTATTCTCCTGTAACTCTATAGGCTTTTCTAGGCTTGTGCCACTACTTTCTGCTAGGGTTAAAAGCTTATTTTCAGTGAGCTTTATAGAATAGAAGGCATCAGCCTCCTCCATATGTTTTGAATGCTCTGAGCTCCTTAGCGGCAGGGTTATATTTATCCTCTTAGCCTTTTTATATAGTTTTTCTAGTACTCCATACTGCTGTGGTGTAAAGCCTGTAAATTCATCTAACCAAAACTCCGCACCATCAAAAATATTACATTCATCAAGGGCACTATTTAAGCGTGTCAAATCGTCCTCTGGATCCACGTGATTTTGATTTAAAATATTATCAAATTCTCCATATATAAGGGATAAATCCGTTATTTTATCTACTAGTAAGGGATTCTCTCCTAAACTTTCTTTTACCTTATTTAAGTCTTCCACAGAAACCGTGTATTTTTTAAACTCTGTGATTGCACGAGCTACATTATCTATAAAGCCTTTTTGCCTAGCTGCTCCTTTAAATACCTTTAATTCCTCTTGCTGTCTTTGCATTATGCTGTGGATAAGCATTGCTTTTCCTGAGGCATCCATGGGTTTACGAGTTATGCCTCCCACTTCACTAAAAACTCTGTAAGCCAATCTATTAAAACTAAGCACTTGGACGTTTTTTATTCCTGTGGATCCAACTACTTTTATAAGATTCTTTTCAGCTTGAAAGGAGAATTGTTCTGGAACCAAAAGTACTAGAGGCTTTTCAAGGTCAATTTTACTTCTAGCCTCTATATCCTCTAAACAGAAAGTACTTTTTCCTTTTCCTGCTCCTCCGTAGATAAATCTTAAACTCACAAAAACACATCCCTTCTTTTTTAACTTATTATATTATACCATGTATAATTTTACCCTTCATAGTAATGATTGAAACATAGGATAATAAGTTTTAGCTAAATTGTCATTACTAGTATAAGAGTTACCTGGAAGTTAAATCATCATCTTCGATGCTGCAATATTAACGACTTCAGAAGGAGATTTCCTCCTGGTAGACCTCTGGGGTAGATAACAATTATCAATTGTTATCCTTCCACTGAAGTTTTCTCTTTGTTATAGCATGTATCCTCTGGGTATTCCTCCGCAGTAGATAACAATTCTTAATTGTTATCCCCCCACTTATAGAAGTAGGAGACTTTCCTTCTGAAATGTCGTTAAATAATCTGCGTTGCATATGTAAACTATCTAACATATGTGTTATAATTTCTATATTACGTAATTACGAAGAATACTACTAGGAGGATTACGATGTACAACTTGAAAAATTTTTCCGAGGTTGAAGTAACTAAACTATTAGACGAGATATTAAATCGATATGATAATGTTTGTAAATGCGAAAAATGTAAATTGGATATTAAGGCTTTAGCATTAAACTCTTTGGCCACAAAATATATAGTTTCTGAACAAGGGGAAATATATACAAAAGCATTAAATGAAGTTAATAAACAACAAACAATTAATGTTACCACTGCTATTACAAAAGCTATAGAAATAGTATCTGCTAATCCAAAGCATTAGGTAGCTTTGGGTGTCATTTTAGTAAACGTTTACATAAAAACGTAAAATTATCGCACAATTATATAGGACGTTCGGTACCTAACAATACTTTTGGAATGGACATGACTAAACTATTGAAATTCCATTTAGAAATTCTTCTTTTGGGAATATAAAATTCTCGTGAGCCTGCAGAGGCTTCTCATTCTTTAGTAATAAATCAAGGTTAATTTTACATATATTGAAGGATTCATGTAGTGTGGCAGAATGCATTTGAGCGAGTCTTAGTAATTATGAAATTTATCCGAAGTGACTTGAAATAGAAACGATAAAACTATTAAATTCCATTTAGAAATTCTTCTTTTGTGAATATAAAATTCTCGTGAGCCTGCCAGGACGGCAGGCTAGTGAAACCGAGGCAGGACGCCGAGTTTGAGTGATAGAGAATTTTATATAAGCAAAAGAATAGAATTTCTTAATGGAATTTCTTGTTTTGAGTTCGATTGCAAGGCACGCAGGAGAAATTTCATACATTTAGTACATTTATTTTGTACTTTGAAGTTTTCCTATGATTATCTTTTTCATTTCTTCTAATTTTTGTTCTGCCGCATCTAATGTTTTTCCCTTAGAATACATGTATATTTTAATTTTCGGTTCTGTACCCGAAGGTCTTACAGCATACCAGCTCTCATCATCAAAATAGAATTTAAGTACGTTAGATACTGGAATTCCACTAGGCTCTTCTGTGCCATTAATTATGTCATAAGATTTTTCTATTTCGTAATCTAGATATTTAATAAGCTTTGATTCACCTAAAGACTTTGGATTATCTTTTCTGTATTCTTCCATCATTCTAGAAATTCTTTCTTGCCCTTCTATTCCCTCTAAAACTATAGATATTAGATTTTCTCTATAATATCCAAACTCAGCGTATACCTGGTTTAGTACATCTATTAGAGTTTTTCCTTGCGATTTATAGTAGGCTGCTGCTTCACATAAAAGCATAGAGGATATTACGCCATCTTTATCTCTAACGAAGGTGCCAGTAACATAGCCAATGCTTTCTTCGTATCCAAAGATAAATTCATAGCTATTATCTCTCTTAAAATCATGGATTTTACCACAAATGTTTTTAAAGCCTGTTAGCACTTCAAAGGTTTCTACACCGTATTTCTTAGCTATAGCCTTGCCTAAATCTCCTGTTACTATGGATTTAACTATGGCCCCATTGGCTTTAAGTGTGCCTTTTTCCTTCATTCCTTCTATGATATATTTTATTAATATAGCTCCTGTTTGATTACCATTAAAGGCAACATATTCACCCTTCTTATCTCTAACCATTATGGCAAGTCTATCACAATCTGGGTCTGTAGCTATTAATAGTTCTGCCCCTTCTTTTTTCCCAAGTTCCTGTGCATATTTGAAGGCTTTTACGTCCTCTGGGTTTGGATATCCTACAGTAGTAAAATCAGGGTCTGGATTTTCCTGCTCTGGCACTACTATTATGTTGCTAAAGCCTCTTTCCTCTAAAACTCGTCTTACAGGCATATTCCCTGTACCATTTAATGGAGTATAAACAATTTTTATATCTTTATCTATGTTTTCTCTTAAGCTGAGTCCCTTTACTTTTTCAATATACTCATCATCCATAGCTTTTCCAAGCATTACTATTAAGCCTTTTTGCTTGGCTTCTTCCATATCCATAACTTTTATAGTACTAAAGTCCGAAATACTCTGAATTTTTTCTGTTATCCCTTTTGCAATAGGTGATAAAATTTGAGCACCATCCTCCCAATATACCTTGTAGCCATTGTATTCCCTTGGATTATGACTAGCCGTTACTACAATTCCTGATGCAGTATGTAAGGTTCTTACCGCATAAGATAATTCTGGAGTGGGTCTTAGTTCTTCAAATAAATAAGCCTTTATTCCATTTGCTGCTAAAACCTGTGCTGCTCTCGCTGCAAA
>JAJXYA010000043.1 GCA_021780795.1 Bacillota bacterium
AAGCGTAAAACTTCTTCTTAAGGTCGCTAATTTAGGACTTTAGTTGATTTTTAAGCTTTTACTTAGGCACATAAAAATAAATAACAAGCATAGTAACTTTTTATTTATTTGAGTGTACCTTAATAAAAAAGGAGGCTTTTTATATGAGTCATAGACATAGACACTGTTGTTGTGAAGATAGATGTTGCTGTAGACCTGTTTCTAGATGCGAAAACAGATGTGAAAATAGCTGCGGATGTGGCAATAATTTTGGTACTGGCTGCGGTAATAATAGTATTTGGTTAATTCTTTTACTTTTAGGCTGTGGTGGCAGCGGCTTTGGTGGCTTCGGCTTTTAGTTAATTAAAAAAGGCACTTCTAATAGAATTATTATTAGAAGTGCCTCTTATTTATTTGTACATAAGTTCTAATTGTTTTTGTATTTCATCGTTTTCTACGAATTCATCATAAGTCATTACTTTATCCATTAGTCCATTAGGTGTAATTTCTATTATTCTATTTGCAACTGTTTCAACTAGCTGATGGTCATGAGAAGTAAACAAAATTGTTCCAGTAAAGCTAGTTAACCCATTGTTTATAGCAGTAATAGACTCTAAGTCTAAATGGTTAGTAGGCTCGTCTAATATTAATACATTAGCATTACTAAGCATCATTTTAGAAAGCATACATCTAACCTTTTCTCCCCCAGAAAGAACACTCGCTTTTTTAAGTGCTTCTTCTCCTGAGAAAAGCATTCTTCCCAAAAATCCTCTAATAAAGCTTTCTGCCTTTTCATCAGAAAATTGACGAAGCCAATCAACTAAACTACAGTCTACATTATTAAAATATTCTGCGTTATCGTTTGGTAAATAAGCTTGGGAAGTAGTGATACCCCATTTAAACTCACCACTATCTGGTTCCATTTCGCCCATCAATATCTTAAATAGTGTTGTTTTAGCTAGTTCATTTGTACCTGTAAAAGCAATCTTGTCACCCTTGTTAACTATAAAAGTTACGTTATCAAGTAGTTTTACTCCGTCCACAGTCTTGCTTAAATTTTCAACTCTTAATAGATCATTTCCTGCTTCTCTTTCTGGCTTAAAGCCAACAAAAGGATATTTACGAGAAGAAGGTTTTATATCATCTAAAGTTAATTTATCTAATTGCTTTTTACGAGAAGTAGCTTGTTTTGCTTTAGAAGCATTAGAACTAAATCTAGCAATAAAGTTTTGTAATTCACTAATTTTTTCTTCTTTTTTCTTGTTTTGATCTTTAGCCATTTGAAGAGCCAACTGACTAGACTCATACCAAAAATCATAGTTTCCAACAAATAATTGAATTTTACTAAAGTCAATATCTGCAACATGCGTACATATTTTATTTAAAAAATGTCTATCATGGGAAACAACAATAACAGTACTTTCAAAATTTAATAAGAAATTTTCAAGCCAATTTTTAGATTTTATATCTAAATGGTTTGTAGGCTCATCCAGTAATAGAATATCTGGTTTACCAAATAAAGATTGTGCAAGCAATACCTTTATTTTTTCTGACCCTGTTAACTCCTTCATTTTTTTGCTTTGAAGTTCCTCATTTATACCTAGTCCCATTAGTAGAGTTGCAGCATCTGACTCTGCTTCCCATCCATTAAGTTCTGCAAATTCACCTTCTAGCTCTGCGGCTTTTATTCCATCTTCATCCGTAAAATCTGGCTTTGCATATAATTCATCTTTTTCTGCCATTATTTCAAATAGTCTTACATGTCCCATCATTACAGTTTTGATAACTTCATGTTCATCAAATTCAAAGTGATCTTGCTTTAAAACTGCTAATCTTTCTCCTGGTGTAATGATAACTTCTCCAGTATTAGGTTCAATTTCACCTGATAATATCTTAAGAAAAGTTGATTTACCAGCACCATTAGCGCCAATTAATCCATAACAATTCCCAGGTGTAAATTTTATATTAACATTGTCAAATAATTTACGTCCACCATATTGTAAACTTACGTTGCTTGTACTAATCATATATTTATAAATACCTCCATATTTTAAGTAATTCTAGTCGAAACTACTCGAACATTATACCACACTGAAAGAAAGTAGGCTAATATAATTTGCTTTTTTTCTTATCTAGTTTTTTTATTTTTATTAAAGTTTGATGTTTTACTAGCAGTCTTAGTTTTACGTTCTACAAACTTAGCTTTAGGCGTATTTTTACAATCAATAATTCTTCCCATATAAATATCTTTTGGCAGAATTTCTATATTAAAATCTTTCTCATAATTTTTAATAAGCTCTAGTTCTCTCTCTTCTGCTATAGATAATGCTAATCCAAACTCTCCCGCTCTTCCTGTTCTACCTACTCTATGCAAATAATCCTTAGAGTTTTCTGGTATATCAAGGTTAAATATATGCGATACTCCTTCAATATGAAGTCCTCTAGCTGCTAAATCAGAAGCCACTAAAAGTTGAATTTTCCCTGCATTGAAATCATCAATAGCTTTCTTTCTATTAACTTTTTCAGAGGTTCCATGAATGCCTTCTACTTTTAACCCATGATAGCTAAGCTTTGAAGCTGTAATTTCTACCTCATCACTTTTATTTATAAATATTATTGCTTTTTCAGGACTCGTAGCACTTATAAGTTTCCTTAAAAGCAGCAATTTATCTCTCTTTTCCACTACAAAATACATATGTTCGATGTTAGGGTTTACCTGACTTTTTTGCTCTACTTTAATTACTTCTGGATCCTTCATCAAAGTTTTAGCAATTTCTACTGTTTTAAGTGATACTGTTGCTGAAAATAACATAAGCTGTCTATCTCTAAGGGTAGTTTTTATTATAGATTTTACTCCTTCTATGTTATTTTCATCTATCATTCTATCGCCTTCATCTATAACTATAGTCTTAACTCCGTGTGATTTTAGTTTCTTCATAGTTATAAGTTCTAAAATTCTTCCTGCAGAGCCAACTACTATATGTGGTTTTGCCTTAAGGGCCTCTAGTTGTCTTTGAATGTTAACATTACCTATTATGCTAGTAGATTTTACTCCGCAAGCTGAGTTTTCAGATAATAATTCTATCTGCTTGTGTATTTGCATTGCAAGCTCATGAGTAGGTGCAAGTATAATTGCTTGAATGTCTTTTGACGTAATGTCTATCTTTTGGAATATAGGTAAAAGATACGCTAATGTCTTACCCGTACCTGTTTCTGATTCTCCTATGATGTCTTTGTTTCCAAGTCCTAGTGGAATAGCTTTTACTTGAATTTCTGTGGGGCTTTCAATTCCTTGTTTTTTTAAACCTTCTATAAGATTTTCTTGTAACCCTAGTTCATTAAATAATTTATCCATATTTTCTCCTTTTTTCTAAGAAATTTTATTGTTAGAATACTTAAATATAGCGGCTTTAATAGCTAAGTAATCTATTTCTTTTGGTAAAGCGTCTTTAATAGGTTTTAACTTTGAAGCACCTATTCTATCTATAACTTCTATTATAAGGGCTTCATGATGTTTTGGAATAAAGTCATCTAAATTCACATCAAAACCCTCATAAGCACATTTTAATATATGATCTTGTACAGTAAGGCTTTTTAATTCTCTTTCAGAAATTATATCCTCAATACTCTTACCCTCTTTATACATATTATAAGTAATAACATGACTTGGCACCTTATCCTCTTTTTCATCTTGTTGTTCTACAGCACATTCCATTGAATCATCTTCATCAACTTCTTCATTATATTGTATTGGTACTGTAAGTTCTATATTATTTTCTTCTACATATTTTTTGATAAGCTGAATAAATTCCTCCCCATACTTATTAAGCTTAGATTCCCCTACCCCTTTGATGTTAAGCATAGCTTTCTTATCTACTGGAAGATATTCACTCATCTCTCTTAATGCACTATCTGCAAACACAATATATGGTGGAACTTTTTCTCTTTCAGAAATCTCTTTTCTTAAAGCACGCAGCATTTCAAATAAGCCAGTATCGCGAGCAACCTTAGCTTTCTTTTTCTCAACCTTTTGATACACTTTTTCTTCATTTTTTAAAACTGCCACAGCTTTATCCTTTAAGCGAACCACCGGAAAC
>JAJXYA010000010.1 GCA_021780795.1 Bacillota bacterium
TTAAAAATGAAACACATAATCATCCAACAGAAATCGAACCTTTTGGTGGAGCAGCAACTTGTCTTGGGGGAGCTATTAGAGATCCACTTTCAGGAAGAACTTATGTATATCAAGCAATGAGAGTTACAGGAGCAGCAGATCCAACAGTTGCAATTGAAGATACATTAGAAGGTAAACTTCCTCAAAGAAAGATAGTTTTAGGCGCAGCTCATGGATATAGTTCATATGGAAATCAAATTGGTCTAGCAACTGGTCAAGTTGAAGAAGTATATCATCCAAATTATGCAGCTAAAAGAATGGAAGTTGGAGCAGTTATTGCAGCGGCACCAAAAGAAAATGTAGTAAGAGAAGAACCTTCTTTAGGTGATGTAATAATCTTACTTGGTGGAAGAACAGGTAGAGATGGTGTTGGTGGAGCTACAGGTTCATCTAAGGAACATACAGTAGATTCAATTAATGAATGTGGAGCAGAAGTTCAAAAGGGAAATGCACCTACTGAAAGAAAAATTCAAAGATTATTTAGAAATTCAAAAGTAGCAAAAATGATTAAGAGATGTAATGATTTTGGTGCTGGTGGAGTTTCGGTGGCAATCGGAGAACTTTGCAGAGGGTTAGATATAGATTTAGATAAAGTTCCTAAGAAATATGATGGATTAGATGGAACAGAACTTGCAGTTTCAGAATCACAAGAAAGAATGGCAGTTGTGGTAACAAAAGAAAATGCAGACGAGTTTATAAGACTTTGTAATGAAGAAAATTTAGAAGCTAATTTAGTAGCTAATGTTACTGATACAGATAGACTCCGATTATTCTGGAGAGGCAAAAACATTGTGGATTTAAAGAGAACTTTCTTAGATACAAATGGAGCTACTCAAAGAACAAATGTTACAGTTAAAGCACCTAAAGAATATCCATATACAATAGCAGATATAAATGTTAAAGAAGAATGGATAAATAACTTAAAGAAATTAAATGTATCATCTAAGCAAGGGTTAAGCGAAAGATTTGATGCAACAATTGGTGGAGGAACAGTGCTTATGCCATTTGGTGGTAAATATGCAAAAACTGCAGCAGAAGGTATGGCAGCAAAAATTCCAGTACTTCATGGAGAAAGCAAAGATGCAACTTTGATGACATTTGGATTTAATCCAGAACTTGGTACTTGGAGTCCATATCACATGGCATATTATTCAGTAATTGAAAGTTTAACAAAACTTGTAGCTATGGGCGGAGATTACAGACATGCTAGATTAACTTTCCAAGAATACTTTGAAAGATTAGGTACAGAATCTTCAAGATGGGGTAAACCATTTGCAGCATTACTTGGTGCATATAACGCACAAATGGCATTTGAAATTCCAGCAATTGGTGGTAAAGATTCTATGTCAGGAAGTTTTGGAGATTTAGATGTACCTCCAACACTTGTATCTTTCGCAGTAGGAGTTGAAAAAGCTAAAAATATAATTTCACCAGAATTTAAAGAAGCAGGATCAAGTTTAGTTTTATTACAAACTGAAAAGTTAGAAGATGGAACTATAAATATAGATAAGCTTAAAAAGAATTTAGATGTTCTTTATACATTAATACAAGATAAAAAAGTAATTTCTGCATCTGCTATCAAATTTGGCGGAGTTTCAGAAGCTATTACTAAAATGACACTTGGAAATAGAATTGGAGTTGAATTTGAGAGTTTAACTAAAAATGAATTATTTGCTTTCAACTATGGAACTATAATATTAGAAGTTAAAAAGGGTATTAATATAGAAGAAGAATTTAAAAATTGTCTTTACAAAATGGTTGGTAAGACAATAGATTCTGCAACTATAGTAAATAAAGAATATGACTTAAACTTAAATGTTTGCGATTTAGAAAAAACATATGAGGAAAAATTAACTTCAGTATTTAAGATTAAAACTTCAGATGTTAATGAAAAAATTGAAACAGTTTTATATGATAATAAATCAGTACTTTCTCCATTTATAAAAATAGCTAAGCCAAGAGTTGTAATTCCAGTGTTCCCAGGGAATAACTGTGAATATGATTGTGCTAGAGCATTTGAAAAAGAAGGAGCTGAAGTAACTCAAGTTGTATTTAGAAATATCACTAAAGAAGCACTTACTGAATCAATAGATAGACTTGCAAAAGAAATAAGCAATTCTCAAATTCTTATGATTCCAGGAGGTTTCTCTGCAGGTGATGAACCAGACGGTTCAGGTAAATTTATTGCAAATGCTCTTAGAAATGAAAAGATAATGAATAGCGTAATGGAATTACTTAAAAACAGAGACGGATTAGCTTTAGGTATTTGTAACGGCTTCCAAGCATTAATCAAATTAGGATTAGTACCATATGGAGAAATAGTTGATATAAAAGAAGATATGGCAACATTAACTTATAACAATATAAACAGACATATGTCTTCAATTATAAGCACAAAAGTAGTTTCAAATAAATCACCATGGTTTAGTGAAGTTAACTTAGGCGATATACATTCAGTAGCAATATCACATGGAGAAGGAAGATTTGTTGCTCCAGAAAACTTAATTAAAGAATTAATTAAAAATGGTCAAGTTGCAACACAATATGTTGACTTTGATGGAAATGTATCATTGAATATGCCGTTTAATCCAAATGGTTCAATGTACGGAATTGAAGGTATAACAAGTCCAGATGGAAGAGTTCTAGGTAAGATGGCTCACTCAGAAAGAATTGGATCAGATTTATATAGAAATATTCCAGGAGACTTTGATCAAAAGATTTTCAAAGCTGGTGTAAAATATTTTAAATAATAGGAGGCTTAAAAATGCAAGTAGCAATATTTTTTGGAAGTAAGTCTGATACAGAAGTTATGAGAGGAGCTGCCAATGCGTTAAAAGAATTTGGAATAGAATATAAAGCATTTGTGCTTTCAGCTCATAGAGTACCAGAGAAATTAGAAGAAACGCTTCAAGAAATTGAAGCACAAGGATGCCAAGTTATAATAGCTGGAGCTGGTCTTGCAGCACATTTACCAGGAGTTATTGCATCAAAGACAATACTTCCTGTGATAGGAGTTCCAGTTAAGGCTGCACTTGAAGGGGTAGATGCACTTTATTCTATAGTGCAAATGCCAAAATCAATTCCAGTTGCAACTGTTGGAATTAACAACAGCTACAATGCAGGAATGTTAGCAGTTCAAATGTTATCAGTTAATAATGAAGAATTAAAAAACAAATTAAAACAATTTAGAATAGATATGAAGAAAAAATTTATTGAGGAAAATGCGGAAGGGGTAGAACTATAATGGAAAAATTAGAAATGTTATATGAGGGAAAAGCAAAGAAGATTTACGCAACAGATAAGGCTGATGAAGTAATTGTATATTACAAAGATGATGCAACAGCATTTAATGGAGAAAAGAAAGGTCAAATCGAAGATAAAGGTGTTATGAATAACTCTATAACTTCAGTTATATTTGAAATGTTAGAAAAAGAAGGAGTTAAAACTCACTTCATAGAAAAATTAAATGATAGAGAACAATTATGTAAGAAGGTTGAAATAGTACCACTTGAAGTAATCGTAAGAAATGTTGCAGCAGGTAGCATGGCTAAGAGATTAGGTCTTGAAGAAGGATTTGCACTTAAGACAACAGTATTTGAATTATCATATAAGGACGACTCATTAGGAGATCCATTAATAAATGATTATCATGCAGTCGGAATTGGAGCAACAACTTTTGAAGAATTAAAAGTAATTTATGATATGACAGCTAAAATTAATGATGTATTAAAATCTGTATTTAAAGAACAAAACATAAACTTAATTGACTTTAAGATTGAATTTGGTAGATTACCTGATGGAACAGTAGTTTTAGCAGATGAAATTTCACCAGATACTTGCAGATTCTGGGATGCGACTACAGGAGAAAAATTAGATAAAGATAGATTTAGAAGAGATTTAGGTAATGTTAAAGATGCCTATGTTGAAATTCTTAAAAGAATTTCTAAATAATGATGATGAAAGGGTTGTGTAAATGAGTAATCCAAATTTTGAATTAATAATGGATCCAAGTAATGATAAATTCAAGG
>JAJXYA010000468.1 GCA_021780795.1 Bacillota bacterium
TGCAAAGGTTAGTAATAGATTAAAACTTGCAACTCATGCAGCAAATATTGGTATATGGGAAGTAGATATTGAATCTGGACTATTAGAATGCAATGAGGTTATGTTTAAGCTTTATGGCGTTGAAAACAATGAGACTTTAAAATATTACAAGAGTTGGATGGAACTAATTCATCCTGTAGATAGAAAGAAGTTTTTGGATAATTTTATGCTGGCTTTTGAAGGCAAAAAGCCTTTAAAATTAGAGTTTCGTACAATATGGAAGGATGGAACTATTCATTTTATCAAATCCGAATCGGTAATTGTTAGAAATTCAGAAGGAAAAGTTATGAAACTAATTGGAACAAATTTAGATATAACTAATGAAATGCAATACGAATTAGAACTTTTAAAGGCAAAAGAGCAAGCTGAAATTGCAAATGGACTAAAGAGTCAGTTTCTTGCTAATATGTCGCATGAAATAAGAACACCAATGAATGGTATTATAGGTTTTTTAGATTTATTACAGTTTACAAAGCTAACGTATGAACAAGTTGAGTATGTTAAGGAAGCTAAGATAGCTTCTACAATGCTATTACATCTAATAAATGACATTTTAGATTTTTCTAAAATTGAAGCAGGCAAAATAATTATGGAAGACGATGCTTTTAATCTTAGAAAGACAGTTGATGATGTAGTTTCAATGCTTTATCCTAGAGCTAAAGAAAAAAACATTGATATTTTTGTAAATATTAATGAAAATGTCCCGGATAGCTTATCAGGAGATGCAATAAGATTGAAACAAGTTTTAAATAACTTAATAGTAAATGCAATAAAATTCACCCATAAAGGAAAAATAGACATTATTGTTTCGCTCAATAAAATTAAGAATGGATTAGTATCTGTAGGATTTATAATAAAAGATACAGGAATAGGAATAAGTGAAGAAAATCAAAAAAAGTTATTTATGCCTTTTGTACAAGCAGATACTTCCACAACTAAAAGTTTTGGAGGAACAGGGCTTGGACTTATTATATCTAAGAAAATTGTAAATTTGATGGGAGGTGATATTGAACTTGAAAGCGAATTTCTAAAGGGTTCTACCTTTAAGTTTTCTGTTATATTAAAAATCACTGGAAATTTGAAAAAAAGCAAGGATGAAAATGAGATGGAGGAGGATTATGGAATTATTGATAATAAACCTAATATATTGTTAGTAGAAGATAATGAAACAAATCGTATGATCCTAATTAAAATGCTTAAACATAAAAATTATTGTTGTGACGTAGCGTCAGATGGAATGGAAGCTATACAAGCTGTACAAAAAAAAGATTATGATATTATTTTTATGGATTGCCAAATGCCTAAATTAAATGGATATGAGGCAACTAAAAAAATAAGAGAATTACAAGGTAATAATAAGCATTCTACTATTATTGCAATGACAGCTGCTGCGATGGCAGGGGATAAGGAAAGATGCATTGAAGCAGGTATGGATGAATATATAAGTAAACCTATAAATTTTAATGAAGTTTATAGATTAATTGAAGAAAATATATAATTTACACAGGAGAGATAGCTTTAGGAATGTTTTAAATGATGAACATTATGGTATAATGTGGTATAATCTTTTTCGTAGAATTAGCTAAAATACAAAAAAGATTAGGCTAATTTTGAGTTAAGAAGTTCAAAGGGGGATTTTATATGTCAGAAAGCAAGGTTATTTTTCACATCGATGAGCTTGATAAATGGGATTTATTATTGAAGGATGTAAGCATTTTGTTAGATGCTATGAAGTCTAATGATTTCAAAATTGAGGTTTTAGCTAATTCAGAAGCTGTAAAGTTTTATGATAAAAACAGCATTATGGAAATGGATAAAAATTTCATGTGTAATTTAAGTAATAAAGGGGTATGTTTTGTTGCTTGTAATACGTCATTAAACAGTTATAGCATGAATCAAAATGATATCGTTGATTTTGTTAATTTAGTACCTAAAGGTACAATGGAACTAATAAATAAACAAAGTGACGGATTCATTTACTTAAAGGCATGGTAAAGTGAAATAAAAGGCAGCCTTGAATAGAACTTTTACTATTTAGGGCTGCCAATAGTTTATGTTGATTTTTAGCTTCTGTAAGAACCATTTATTTTAACGTAATCATATGTTAAATCACAGCCCCAGGCAGTTGCACAGCATTCGCCGTCGTTTAAATCTATAGCTATAGTAATTTTATCTTCATCGAGAATCTGTTTAGCTAAAATTTCATCAAATTCTAGGTGCCCACCGTTTTTACAAATTTGAATACTGCCAATTTGATTACTAAAAAAAACATCAACACCATCAACTCTAAAGTTTCCGCCGCCATAGCCTAAAGCACAAAGTATTCTTCCCCAATTTGCATCGGCACCAAAAAATGCAGCCTTTACTAAGCTAGAAGTTATTACTGATTTAGCACAAAGCTTTGCATCTTTTACGGAACAAGCGTTATAAACTTTAACTTCTAAAAGTTTCGTTGCGCCTTCTCCATCCTTGGCAATCATTTTTGAAAGTTCAGTGTTTACTTGGTGAAGAGCCTTTTTAAATACAAAATAATTAATATCCTCTGAGTCGATTAAAATATTTTCAGAAGCGCCATTAGCCAGTACTATTACCATATCATTAGTGCTAGTATCACCATCAACTGAAATCATGTTATATGAATCTTCTACGCTTTCTTTTAAAGCTTTATTTAACATACTTTTAGTAATATTGGCATCTGTAGCTATAAAGCTTAACATTGTTGCCATGTTAGGATGAATCATACCAGAGCCTTTTGCCATGCCGCTTATGTGAGCTACCTTATCGCCTAGGTGGAATTCAACTGTGTAAATTTTTTCACAAGTATCAGTAGTCATAATTGCTCTAGCTGCATCAATTCCACCAGTTTTTGAAAGATTTTTAGAGGCTTCTTCGATACCAGAAACAATTTTTTCAATTGGTAGAGGGACACCGATAACACCTGTTGATGCCACCATTACTTCATTTGGAGCTATATTTAAAGCTGAAGCTGTCTTTTTTGACATTAAAACAGCTTTTTCATATCCATCATCGCCAGTACAAGCATTTGCATTTCCGCTATTTGCTACTATAGCTTGAATATTATCGCCTTCGATATTTTTCATATTTAATAAAACAGGAGCGGCTTTTACTTTGTTAGTAGTAAAGGCTGCTGCAGCAACGGCTTTTTTTTCACTATAGATTATACACAAATCTTTATTTCCGTTATTTTTTAATCCACATGCTACTCCAGTTGCTTTAAAACCAGATACATCTGTTATGGTTTTGTTTTCTAGTACCTTAATTAAATCCATAATATACCTTCTTTCATTAAGTTTATAGGTCATGGGAACATAGGTAATGTATTGATTGCCAAAGTTTCTTCTAGGCCAAATAATATGTTCATATTTTGAACAGCTTGACTAGCAGCACCCTTCATAAGGTTATCTATGGCACTAACTACAATTACCCTGTTTGTTCTTTTATCAACTCTAACAGAGATATCGCAAAAATTAGAACCTTTAACCCATCTTGTCTCAGGGATAGAATCTATTACTCTAACAAAATATTCATTTTTATAAAAATTATTATAGATATCTAAAAGTTCTTCAGTTTCCATTGAAGAGTTTAGTTTTCCATAACAAACACTTAAAATACCTCTATTCATAGGTACTAAATGAGGAGTAAAGGTTAAAGTTATGTCCTCACCTGCTAGTAAAGAAAGATTTTGCTCTATTTCTGGAGTATGTCTATGAGTAGTAACACCATAGGCTTTTATGGAATCATTACATTCTACAAATAGATTTGCAGTGGAGGCGTTTCTTCCAGCACCAGAAACTCCAGATTTTGCATCGATAATAATGGAAGTATTATCGATTAAATTATTTTTAACTAAAGGTGCTAAAGCAAGGGTACTTGCTGTTGGATAACAACCGGGGTTAGCAACTATTGTCTTTCCTTTGATTTCTTCTCTATTTATTTCAGGAAGTCCATAAACTGCATCCTTTAGAGCTTCAGTATAATTATGGTCATACTTGTACCATTCC
>JAJXYA010000439.1 GCA_021780795.1 Bacillota bacterium
ACAAGTGCTTACTCCGTTATTTGCATCTGTAACAGAAGTAAGTCTTCCACCAGCGTCATACTTATTAGTGGTCTTATTTCCCATTGCATCGATTGTTTGAGTAAGATTCCCATCAGCATCATAACTATTACTTACTTTGTCACCCAATGCATCTGATGAGGTTGTTTGTAGATTATTTGCATCGTATGTGAAACTTTCACTATTTCCATTTCCGTCGGTTGTCTTTACCTTATTCCCATTTGCATCATACGAAATAGAACCTGTATCTCCTAATGCATCAGTTTGTCCTATTAATCTGTAAGCGATGGTTCCATCGCTTACCAAAATTACTGCATAATTTGAATTATGCAGTGAATTATTGTTTTTCTTAATTATCTCAAAAACTATTATCTACTGAGTTTTATGTTATGCACTTTAGATAATTTTGTAGTCAGTTTTTACAAAATCTTGTAGTTGGTTATTTTACATTATAAAACTATACACTCCTATTCATATATTATTAAACTAAATCATTCTCTCTTTATAGAAATTTTTTATAAAATTCTTCTTCTATATACGTCTCTGCAAAACTTCGTATAATTTCATTTGAATAGTCACCACCCTTTGAATAGGAGATGTTCATAATATCAACTGTTATTTTATTTAAAACTTCTTCATCTACATTAATATTTTTTCTCTTTAATTCCTCTCTTACTATTTCTGTACATCTAAAAATATCTTTTGTATCTGCAAAAAACATATTATCTCTCCTTCACCTTAACAAATCTTGTAAATCATCTAATTTAATTGGTTTGTTAGTTATTGCTTGAGTTGCACCACCTGGTCCATATTTAGGGAAATCTTTAGTTATAGGCTCCATCCAACTTGCTTCTCCCCATTTCCCATTTGGAATTCTAACATCATCAATTATTTGTAGAGTATCAAAAGAACCTCTTATGGATGCATCATGTGGAACTTGTAGTTTTCCAGGATTCGGCACTTCATACTTATCAAAAGTAAAATACGTTCCATTAGGGTTAGCAGGTACTTCCATTGTATTTTTTAAATTATCAATATAATTTGCTCCTCTTGGCATATACCTATAACCAGTTGAGGGTATTACATCACCATTAGGTTTAACATAGAAGTCAGCTTTATTTTGTACCTGAATTTTTTTCTACTTATACGGATATTTCTAGAAAACTAGAAAATATCCTGCCAGAGGTGCCAGATGAAGAAAAAAAATGATGTGAATAATAGCCAATTTTTTTGGAGTACTGCTAAAGATTATTTGAATCATTATCTGACAAATATACGAAAATCCAGTGTGAATACGGTTTCACCTTACAGACATGCATTAAATTATTTCATAGATTATCTTGTGCATGAGAAACTATACAATAGAAAAGAGATATCTTTTCAGGTTTTTAACCGCACCAATATTAAAGATTACATGAGCTGGATATTAAATAAAAAAAATCTTTCGCCTAAAACATGCAATCTAAGATTAACTGCAATACATGCTTTAATGGAGTATGCATCACAGGAAAGTTTGGAATTAATGTCATACTACATGGAAGTATGCACTGTTAAGGCTGTTAAAACTCAAAAAAAACCTATTGAGTATTTCAATAATATAGAAATGGCAGCGTTATTATCATCACCTGCGGTCACTGAAAAAGCATCTGAACGCAGAAATCAGATGATGTTAATTTTATTGTATGATACTGCAGCAAGAGTATCAGAAATATTGGATGTAAAAATCCGTGATATTCACCTAAATGTAAAACCTTCTTATGTGACAGTGTGTGGAAAAGGGCGCAAATACAGAAATATACCATTAATGGAAAAAAACAAAAAAACATCTTTACAGTTATCTTAGAGAGTTTCATGCAATATCTTCTTCTGACGAAGCACTTTTCTATACTACAACACATGGTAAAAAGCATTCCCTTTCAGCTGATACTGTGGAAAAAATGCTAAAACGTTATGCAGTTAAATGTAAAAATGCAGGACAGGAGATGCCTGCTAGTGTACACTGTCATATGATTCGAAAACCAAGAGCAATGGATTTATATCAGCAGGGAATTCCACTACCGCACATTCAACAGTTATTAGGTCATGAAAATATGTCTACCACATCTGGTTTTTATGCATTTGCTACATTAGATACACTTGCTAAATCACTTAAAAAAGCAAATAAGACTCTTACAGATAAGAAGTGGCATAATGAAGAAGTAATGGAGAAGCTCTATAGACTATAGACTCTAGACTAATTCAAGATACTATACCGAAAATTTTCTTAAATAGTACTCATATATAACTATTCTTGAAGAACTTCGGTATAATTAAAACTTCAGTATAAGCAATATATATTTTTTCAAAACCATAAGCATCATTTAACATTTGACATCACCTTCAAAACTTTTGAAAGTAATTCTTCTGAAACAGTATTAGAGAGTTCTAATATGTTATTTCCGATATGCATTACAATATCTGGCTTAAAGGAAGGAGAGTTCTTTAAATTATCATTCTGAACGGAAAGCTGTACAAAGTTTGATTGATTTTGAAATTCATTTTTCTTAAGAGATTCGAAAACTTCTCCTCTTACACGACGCTGCCAATAGTAGAATCTTTTTTCATCAATATTGTTTTGAATACACCACGCCCTAACGGACATACCACTATTGCGACATTCACTTATAATAGATTTCCAATGTGTCAAACGCATTTCATGAGTAATCTTATCCATCAATACCTCCTCAAAACTAGTTTAGCTTCTTTGAAAAACTAGTAGTTTTTTAAAGCTTGGATTAATTATCTCAAAAACTAATATTGATTACGAGGTACTTGTTATTCACCGTTTACGGAGATTTTTTGACGGTTACATTGATTTCACTAGATTTCCTACGTCCAAAGCATGACCAAGCTATTACCTTATTGCGACCAAAAGAAAAACTCCAACAATCGCCATTACAGCATCCATTGGAGTATTGCTATTAGCTTTAATCAGCCACCAAAAGAAGTTTTTGCTGAAGCTCCTATGTTTTCCATAGCAGTCAGCACTGAAAACTATTTTTGATGGTTGTTTGTTGTTTTTGAATGTATTTTTCATGTTGTAGTGTCCAACTTACTGCGTAATTTGAATTATGCAGCGAAATTTGCAATAAGAGAAATACGGAAAATTCATTATTCTAAACAATTACTCTTACTCATCTTTCTTATCAACAGTAATGCAGTTAGCTACAACAACTTTATGTAGTTAATTTTTACTCTTTATCTGTGCCATCATAATCAACAAGCATGGCCCCTATCTCTAACTCTTCCATTAACCAGTCAATTAGTCTTTCCCAACTATTAACTATTTCTCCTTCTTCATGACTCCATTTAACTATTCTAGCATCAATATCATTACTAGTTTCTAAGTCCATACATATAGTATCACCATAGCTGGTGTCAGCAATTATGAGAAATTCCTCTGGCATATTAGTCCATCTACGCTCCCTTTTAAAAGATTCATTTAAATATGATACTCCTTTTTTCATTGAACCTTTTGATGAAATATACACCTCTGACAAGATAATGCCTGCTGGAACTGCAAACAATTCTCCTCCATTACATATTTCTAAGAAATTTTTATAATTAATTGGTAATTTAATTTTTAGCGATAACTCCAATTGCTCAATATCTCTAATATTTGATCCCTCATTTAAATTATGAACCTCTTCAGAATATTTGTTAATTTCATCAAAGAAGGGCTTTAAATATAAATTATTAGTTAAAAACTTTCTTGACATTTTTATTCTCCTTTCATTTGCTTATTTCCAAGGTGTAGACTCTCCAAAATCAATAAAATTACCAGTTGAAGGGTCATAGTATCCATTTGTCGGATTCCTATAGTTTCCACCATGTGCATCTAAGTGCTCATTAAAGTCCATTTTCCTTCCTTTTAAGAATTGAATATTGTTTGGGTCTCCAGCAAAGTCAGTATACGCTTCTGCTGACTTCATATGTTGACCTTCATATCCTTTTACTTTCCCATTTGACAGAAGTTCTTG
>JAJXYA010000243.1 GCA_021780795.1 Bacillota bacterium
AGGTGTCAAAATGCCTGAAGGTTGCATTCCTGCAACAAAATGCCTACAATGCTGTAGATACTTATGTACCTTTAGATAAACAATATAAGATGCTTAAAGTTATAGAATCCTTTTATGATAATGGAAGCACAGCTGTGAAAATTGGAATACCAATTTCTGTTATAATCAATAAAGAATTATTGGAAAAGCTTTATAAAATGAAATACAATGTGCCCAATGAGGAACCATGGCAAATAGATGATTTAGAAAAAGAATTAGTAAATTATTTTGATAAACTTATAGAAAAATATAGGTAAGGTAGATAATAATTATTATCTACCTTTAGAGACTAGAAAGGAGGTCCAATATGAAAAAAGAATATTTAATGTTAAATAAAGTCCAAGGACCTTTAATTATACTTTCTAATGTGGAAGATGTAGCCTATGATGAAATTGTTGATATATTGGTGGATGGAAAGTATAAGAAAAAAGGAAAGGTTGTTCAAATTTATAAAGATAAGGCTATAATACAGGTTTTTGAAACAACAACTGGGATGTCGGTAGATAATACTTCTGTGCATTTCAAAGGGGAATCTTTTAAAATAGCTATTACAAAGGATATATTAGGAAGAGAATTTAATGGAATAGGTGATCCAAGAGATAATGGCGGAGAAGTCTATTCTTCAAAAAAATATGACGTAAATGGAAGGCCTATGAATCCTGTAGCTAGAAGATACCCTAGAAACTATATACAAACAGGAATATCCTCTATAGATTGTCTTGTTACCTTAATAAGGGGTCAAAAACTTCCTATATTTTCTGGAAATGGTATGGCTCATAATGAGTTAGCAGCACAAATTGTGAGACAAGCAAAAGTTTCCGGTGAGATGAATGAAAGATTCTGTATCGTATTTGCAGCCATGGGTATAAAGTATGATGATGCTAACTTCTTTAAGAAAAGCTTTGAAGAAGCAGGAGTGCTGGAAAAAGTAGTTATGTTTACGAATTTAGCAGATGATCCTATAGTTGAGAGGATAATAACTCCAAGGTGTGCTTTGACTACTGCGGAATACTTAGCTTTTGAAGAAGATATGCATGTACTTGTAATACTTACAGATATGACTAATTATTGTGAAGCGCTTCGAGAACTTTCCTCCTTAAAGGAAGAAGTTCCAAGTAGAAAAGGCTATCCGGGATATTTATATTCAGATCTAGCGTCTCTGTATGAAAGAGCTGGGATGATGAAAGGCAAAGATGGTAGTATAACACAAATACCAATATTAACTATGCCAAATGATGATATAACGCATCCAGTACCAGATCTTACAGGTTTTATAACCGAAGGACAAATTGTCTTAAGCAGGGGAATTCAGCAAAGAGGCATATATCCACCAGTAAACAGTCTTCCTTCCCTTTCTAGACTTATGAAAGATGGGATTGGAGAAGGCTTTACTAGAGAAGACCATGGAGATGCATCAAATCAGATATTTGCAGCTTACTCTAAGGTTCAGGATGTAATAGCACTAGCTCAAGTTATAGGGGAAGATGAGCTTTCAGAAATAGATAAGATATATATGGACTTTGGTAGAGCTTTTGAAGAAAAGTTCTTAAAACAGGACTATGATGAAAATAGAGATATGACAGAAACTTTAGATTTAGCTTGGGAAATTCTCGGTATATTGCCTAAAAATGAGTTAGACAGGATTTCACCTAATATTTTAGACAAATATTATAAAGAAGTGGTGAAGTAATATGGAAAACTTTGCACCAACTAAGTCTACATTAATATCTGCTAAAAGTTCCTTGGACTTCTCTAGAAAAGGCTTTGAACTATTAGATAAAAAGAGAAATGTGCTTATAAGAGAGATGATGTCTTATGTATCTAAGGCTCATGAACTTCAAAATGAGATGAATATAACTTTTTCAAAGGCATATAAAGCGCTAGAATCTGCAAATATAAATTCAGGGATAAACAATATAGAAGATATATCTATGACCGTAGAGGAAGCAAAAGATTATGAAATATTATTTAAAAGTGTTATGGGGGTAGAAGTCCCTAAAATTATTTTCGAGAGAAAAGAAATAGAGCCTAAATATGGATTTTATAGGAGTAGCGCGGCTATTGATGAGGCAATGACAGAGTTTAATAAAGTAAAATATTTAACTTATGAGTTGGCAGAAGTAGAAAATGCTGTTTACAGGTTAGCTATGGAAGTAAAGAAAACCCAAAAAAGAGCAAATGCACTTCAAAACATACAGATTCCTAAATTTGAAGAAATAGTAAAACTTGTTACAGAGGTTTTAGAAGAAAAAGAAAGAGAAGATTTTTTCAGGCTAAAAGTAGTAAAAAAGAAACATAGAAAAGAGGAGTATTAGTCAAATAATGAGTCTAAAATGTCGTTAATATGGCAGCACAAAAGATGATTCAATATGCTCCATTGGACCAGTTATTGGTGAACATGTTAGTCCAAGTATAATTACAATTGCCTATTATACTGAAAAAGATATGAGATAGAACTTGTAAATATATTCTTTGAAGTGATTGCATAAACCAAATAATTTTGCTAAGAATAAAAAAATAGAGCTAGAAATTTCAATATAAGAATATTCAAATTATTCGAAATGTGATATAATGATTTTAGATAAGGAGGACAAAATCAAGGAAATTATAACTAGATTTAGTGTTAATAACTAAATATTAAGTTGAGGAAAGTTTCAGTTAAATGAATTACTGGTTAGTTTTAAATAATATATGTGAAATATATAATTATCAACAACATTTAAAATAAATAATAAGAGGTGTAATATGGAAGAATATAGAGGTTACGTAATAGAAGTTATAGAAAATAAAGAGAAAGAATATCCATATAAGGCAATAGCAAGAAAAGAAGAAGAGGAAATAAAACATAAAGGACATAGTAAATTACAAGCTATTGATCTTGTTAAAGAAACCATTAATTTAGCTTTGGCACGTACTGGTAAATAGTAAATATTTAGTGTTTTTCTAAAGTATTTTAAAGAAAAGTATTGCACATTAATAATATATATGTTATTCTAAATGAGTTGAGATTACAAAAATCAACAACATAAAGATTTAATATGATTAAAACATTACCTTTTTAGGCATATAAAGTAAATCAGATCTTAAATCTTAATATAAATAAAAAGGAGAAATGTTTAAATGGCAGATAAAACTATAGTATGTAAAGATTGTTCACAAGAGTTTGTATTCACTGAGGGTGAGCAAGCATTTTATAAAGAAAAAGGATTCGAAAATGAACCACAAAGATGTCCTGATTGTAGAAGAGCTAAAAAACAACAAAACAATAGAGGATTTCAAAGATAATATTATCTAATAAAAAAAACCTATAGGAATTAATTCCTATAGGTTTTTATTTTATAAAGAAATATTGTTTAATTTTTAAGAAATTATGGTATAGTATATTCAAGATAAGGCATATGAAATAAAATAACAACTAAAGGTGCCTAAGTAAAAGGAGTGATATGAATATGAAAAATATAAAATTAAGTAATGTTAATTTGAATAAAATAAAAATCCATAATGTGATAATCCCTAAATCAGAACATATTCACGGAGGAACTTATGAAGGAGAAAGATTAGAGGGCAAAAAACATGGTCAGGGTACCTTTATTTATACTGATGGTAGTAAATATGTAGGTTCTTGGAAGAATGACCAAATGCATGGTCAAGGGACTCTTACCTGGGCTTGTGGAGAAAAATATATAGGTGAGTGGAAGAATGATGAAAAGCATGGATACGGAATATATACTTGGCCAGACGGTGAAAAATATATAGGAGTTTGGGAAAATGGTGAAAAATGCGGGCAAGGTATTTGTACATGGCCAGATGGAGACACATATGTAGGCGACTTTCAGGATGGATTTAGACACGGTGTAGGAATACATACTTGGTCACAGGGAGAAAAATATATAGGTCAGTGGCAAAACGATGAAAGAGAAGGACAAGGAATGTACATATATTCTGATGGAGAAATTGAGATGGGAGAATCTAAAAATAACCAATTGATAAGATAAA
>JAJXYA010000218.1 GCA_021780795.1 Bacillota bacterium
TAAAACGAAGTAAATTTTTTCTGTTGGAGAATCTTCATATGCGTATTCAGCTCCTCCACCAGGTAAAAAGTAAGACATTCCCATCCAAAATTGTTTTGAACCTGTTTCTTCTGTTCCATGAAGTTTCATAGATCTCATATCGAAATGTAATGGTGCTAAATATGGTGCAACATCCTTTAATTCTACTTTTTTCATTATCTTCACCTCCTCTCAAAATATATTTATATTTCTATAACCTTCAAATCATCTGATACTATTAAATTTGCATCTGTAGCTCTTAGTACATCTTAAACAGAAACACCTGGTGCTATTTCTTTTAATATTAGACCATCTTGTGTTACTTCCATTACAGCCATTTCAGTTACAATTTCATGAACCTTTCCAACAGCTGTAAGTGGAAGTCTACATCTTTTTAATATTTTAGCTTCCCCTTTTGCTGTGTGCGTCATTGCAATAATAACTTTTTTTGCCCCACTCACTAAATCCATAGCACCACCCATACCTGGCACCATTTTTCCAGGTATCATAAAATTTGCTAGATTCCCTTTTTCATCTACTTCCAATGCTCCAAGTACTGTCACATCAACATGTCCACCTCTTATTATTCCAAAAGATGTAGCACTATCAAAAAATGCAGCACCTTTATTGATAGTTACATGCTGTGCTCCTGCATTTACTAAATCTTTATCTTCTTTACCTTCCTCAGGAGCTGGACCTAAACCTACAAAACCATTTTCTGATTGAAAAATAACTTTCATATTTTCAGGAACGTAATTTGCTACCATAGTAGGAAGTCCAATTCCTAAGTTAACCACGTCTCCATCTCTAAGTTCCTTAGCTATCCTTTTTGCAATAAATTCTTTCACATTACTCACTATTTTTCACCTCCAACAACATAATCAATAAATATTCCCGGTGTCATTACATTATTAGGATTTATCTCTCCAACTTCAACTATACTTTCTGCTGCTACTATAACTTTATCTGCTGCTGTAGCCATTACTGTATTAAAATTTCTTGTTGAAGCGTTGTAAAATATATTGCCATCCTTATCAACTATAGTTCCTCTAATTAAAGCTATATCTGCTCTTAAAGGAAGTTCCAATAAATAATCCTTGTTAGCTATTGATATCTTTTGCTTTCCTTCTTCAACAATAGTTCCAACTCCAGTCTCAGTTAAAAAGCCACCTATTCCCGCACCACCACATCTTATTCTCTCAGCTAAAGTACCTTGAGGCACTAATATAACCTCTAGTTCTCCATTATTCATTTGAATACCAGTCTCAGGATTTAAACCTATGTGGGAAGCGATAAGCTTTTTAATCATTTTATTAGTTATCAGCTTACCAATTCCTTTTCCCGGTAATCCTGTATCATTTGCAATTATCGTCAAGTTTTTTATACCTTTCGAAACCATTGCATCTATTATAATTTCAGGTGTTCCTACTCCCATAAAACCGCCAATCATAATAGTCATTCCATCTTCTATTAAAGCTACAATCTCTTCAATATTTTTAATTTTATCCATTTCTTCACCTTCGCAATAATTTCTTTCATAACTTATATAGCAATTCTCATGCCAAATAAAAAAAATATTGAATTTAGGCTTAAACCATTTAAAATAGCGGTATTATAAAAACTTACCCTCTTTTAGTCAAAAGAAATAATCAAGTTTTTAATTCATTTATGTATTATTTTATCAATGTAAACGAAATTCAGTACATTTCCTATAGTCGAATCAATTCATTTTAGCATTACTTTTAATTCATAAATGAATTAAAAAATAAAAAAATGCGAAATTATATCGCATTTTTCTATTTTCCTATTAAAATATTTTTCCGTCCAATTCATTATAAAGTTTAGGCAAAATACTAGCTAAGTTGCTGTATTCTTCAACATTATGAAAAGCAAGTCCCATAGCAGCTTCAATGGGAACCTTCACTCCTTCAGGTAATAACATACAAGGCTTATTGTCTATTATATTGTAACCCATCCAAAATCGGCTACGAGATTCTACTCCGCCTTCAACTTCTCTAAATAAATGCATCATTACTGCTGGTACTTTGGGACCACCTGTTCGTGCCTGTGATAATCCATTACCACCTACTACTGTAAACTTGCCCTTATTAAATTTCTCCATGTCAAATCCTAATTGCTTTGCACTTAAAAAGGAAATTTGAATATCTTCAGGACCATTACCAGTATCTTCTACAACATAATGTGTTCTGCCTTGGAATTTTTCTATCATTGGCGTTTTAGAATCTAATATTATCTTTCTATCTTCTTCTGAAATATCTATTCCGTAGTGACCTTTTCTAAACCATAACATATATCTTAAATCTTCTAGTCCATGCCAAGCAAACCACCAATTAATCATATCTAAAGTTACACCTTTAAATTTGTTATTAACTGCAACATATCCTGCCCCATTTGAAAGGTTACAATAACCAGTTTCGACCTCACTATAACCAGGGTCTAGTAAATTATTTATATCTTCTGGCATTAGTGCTTTTGTTGAATCCATTGGCCCTTTTCTTAAAGTTTCTAAAAGTTCCTTATTAGGTTCTGCAATTTTTTCATAAAAATATTTTGAATATGCTTTCTTCTCTTCTTCTATTGTTAACTTTTTTCTTAATTTTTCCCCCATTTTTTTCTCCTAACATATCTATTTTTTTATTTCTATTGTTTGAAACTTTAATTCTTTATATTTGCCAATTTTATCTTTAACTACAGATAGATTTTCTTCTGTATAAAATCCGCCTTGAGTATGCATTATTTCTTTTAAATGATCTCCTCTTCCCTCAATTGTTGTACGGTCACGACATAATCCATTTTCCGCAATTACAAATTTCCACTTTCCATCTTCAGTTTTTTCTAAATCGCCACCTGCACCACATACTTGACATTCAATAGGAAAATACAAACCATCCCATTGAGGTTCTCCTAATACTAAAGCATTTGAATGGCAATTTGGACACCATCCCATATTTTCATCTCCAAGCCATTTTCTTTCGCTTGCTTTTGTATTTAGTGCTTTCATTACATTTTTACCTATTTCACTTGCACGGCTAATCATATCATCATGTAATAAGGTTTGTCTTGGTGCAGGAACACGAGTTGCTAAAAACATATCTACAATTTTAAAATCATTTGTAAAACATGTTGCTTGCATAGCTTCTAATGCCATAGACTGCCATGAACGAGTAGAACCACCTACTGCAATAAGGGCTCCTACCCTATCTTTATGCTCGATGGCACCAATTTCTTCTAGAAAAGCTGATTCATAACTTAAATTTCTATGCATAAATTTTAAGTAGGTTGCTGATGGCATTAAATCATAAGTTGGTACAGAAAAAATTACTGCATCCTGATTTAGCATAACTTCCATAATTGCTTTCTTATCGTCTTTATCATCCAAAGTACAACCAACATATTTGCCGCTGCTCATGCCATGTGTACATGCTGTACAACCTGTACAATCAATGATGTTATAATCTCTTAAATTGATCATTGTTATTTCCGCACCTTGATTTTGACATTGTAAAAGTGCCTCTTTTAATAAAATTTCAGAATTTGAATCCTTTCTTCCTGCTGTTACTCCCATTACTTTAAATGACATAATATCTCTTCCTTTTCTTTTTTATTTTTTATGATTAATTTTTTTGAAAGTGCAACCAATATGCCTAATAGTATAGATAAAAATGCTGATGCAAGAACTCTATACTGAGTAGGCAGCAAAAATACTATTGTATGAAGCGGTATCCAAATTAAAAGACAAGTTTTAAGCCAAGAAAAACTTACCATTGTATACCAATCAACTTTATCTACCATTTCCTTTATTGATATTTTTTCTCCCTTTTTCTCGTAGCATAAGTCGATAAACAAATCTCCAAACTTATGATAAATATAAAGCATAGGTCCAAACGTTACGTTCATAGCTGCACTGGCAAAAAAGGCTTGTCCAAGAATTGAACCCGCAAAAGGTAACATTCCCATGGACTGTGCTGCTGCAACTCCAGCTACGAATATT
>JAJXYA010000119.1 GCA_021780795.1 Bacillota bacterium
AATTTCATTTTAACAATTA
This sequence comes from Bacillota bacterium, assembly GCA_021780795.1. Next base: position 20 of record JAJXYA010000119.1, read on the forward strand.
TAATTTATGTACTCACACATATGGAGGTGCCAAATTGAAAAAAGAATTTTCTCTAAGTAATGATAAAGTAATGATAAATTTTACTGCAAAATACTGTAATAGTCCTGAAAAGCTCTTAGAAAGCGACGGCTTCAAAAGGGTTTTCAACGCTTATCTTAAGAAAATAAAGAAAAAAAAATCAAATATCTATAAATATTTGACCCAAAATGCAAGCATAGACAACGAGGATTTAGATGTTTTCATTATACATTTATTTAAACTCCTATCCGTATTAAATGTAAATGAGATTATAAATTTAAATACTAAATATAGTTCCCTTATAAATAACAAGGAAAATTTTATTGATTTCATAGAAGATTTTTATAGTTTTTGGAGAAAGCTTGAAAGATACACTTTAATTCACAATAATAAAATTAATGAGGGTTTAGAGAAAACAAGCTTCATTGAAGCTAACAATGATTTTTCAATGCTTATACTTAATTTATACAGAAAAATTGAAGAGAATGTTCTAGGGCATAAACCCATGGTTTACAGGCAACTGCCTGCTGGTGGCAATGCTGGTCTAATAGTTAATAATGTAAATTGGCCCATGCCTTCTGGATATGAACTATTGAAAGACATCCCCTTTATTGATGCAATAATGTTAGATTTACCTTATATAAGTTATCCTAAAAAAAACACTAGAGATGGAATTTTTCAAGAATGTTTTGAAAACCCATTGAAAAATTGCACTCTAAGCACAGACCATTGGTTTTGTTATCCAGCTAAAGTGGGTTCCTTACTTGCGTTCATTTATGTTCACAGAGATTTTATGGCTCATGCAATAACTCTATGTAATTTATTTGAAATGGCAAGAGAAAAAGAATATAGGGGCATTAAACCAGATATAGTTTTTGTTTTTGGTGCTAACGACCCTTCTCCTAAGGTCAGAACAGTATTTTATGACGATATAAAAAATAACATAATGCTTGGCTATATAAGTTATGGCGAAGAAATTGATTACTTTGGCTATGTAAAAAAGATGGCATTAACCCTGCATAACTTAATAATGATCAAGCGAGGTTATTTACCAATCCATGGTGCAATGGTAAACATTGTTCTGAAAAGTGGTAATAGTGCAAATGTCGTTATTATGGGTGATAGTGGTGCAGGTAAGTCTGAAAGCTTAGAAGCCTTTAGAAGTTTAAGTGAGGATTATATCAGTGACATGACTATAATCTTTGATGATATGGGTGTTGTAACCCTAAATGAAGGCAAAAAACCATTAGGCTTCGGAACAGAAATTGGCGCGTTCGTAAGATTAGATGATTTAGATACAGGCTATGCCTTTAAAGAAATTGATAGAAGTATATTTATGAATCCTGATAAAATCAACGCAAGACTCGTTATGCCTGTAGCAAGTTATAAAGACATCATTAAGGGATATCCTATAGATTTATTTCTCTATGCAAATAATTATGAAGAAGTAAGAGACGGCATGGAAGAAATTGATTTCTTTACAAGTCCAATGGAGGCCATTGATGTTTTCAAAAGAGGGGCAAGGATGGCAAAAGGAACTACTACAGAACTGGGTCTAGTAAACTCCTACTTTGCAAATCCTTTTGGACCTGTGCAAAAACAAGAACTAGTGGATGTACTTCTAGTGCAATATTTTGAAGAATTCTTCAAAACAGGGATGAAAGTAGGACAAATTAGAACTTCCTTAGGTATAGAGGGACAAGAAAAAGATGGTCCTAAAAAAGCAGCTAAAAAATTATTTGATTTAATAATAAAATAAAAAACAAAGAATCATATATTGCAATGAATGTTAATTCACTCAATATATGATTCTTTTAAATTATATATGTTATTCCACTTCCCCTTGAGGATTTTTGTAAAATCCACTTACCATACCAAAATTGTTTTTAAGTCTTATAGCATTGTTTAGTTTAAGTACTCTATCAGTATTTTTAATTATATAATTCTCAAGCTTATCCATGTACACGTTTCCCACTATTTCACTTTGAGTAACCATAGTTAATCCCTTTTCCCAACTAGCTGTTAAATCTGGATTTAGCAAAGTAGGGATAGAATTTTTCACTACATCATAAATAATTTCTCCAAGAAGCGTAGGCATAACTACTTGAGTTTTATTATTAGATTTAATGTATTCTATTTTTTCGAGTTTTGTTAAAATACCTGAACGTGTGGCACTTGTACCAATTCCAGAACCTTTTATGTGCTCCCTTAATTCTTCATCTTCAATAAGCTTACCCGCATTTTCCATGGCTATAATTATTGAACCTGTAGTAAATCTTTTAGGAGGAGAAGTTTTACCTTCTTTTACAGACAAATCTTCTAGCATCACACTTTGACCTTTTTTTAAGGTACTTAAAAATTTCATATTTTTACTTTCACTATCATTGCTATCACTATCGGGTTTTAAAACCTCCAAATAGCCAAGTTCTGTGCAGACCTTATCTGACGTAAAAAATCTTTCAGTATCAATCTTTGTTATAACAGAAACCTTGCTATACACAGCAGGTGGATAAAATATAGCCAAAAACCGTCGTAGCACTAAATTATAGATTTTCTTTTCTATTTCTTTTAATGCCAAGTAGTTTTGAAGACCTTCCCCTGTTGGAATAATAGCATAGTGATCTGTGATTTTGCTATCATCAACATACTTTGTTTTAGCTAAATTACTGTACCATTTCTTTTCTAGAATATTTCCCGCTATATTTTTTATTTCTGAATCCCCATTGAAATTCGTTAATTTTTTTAAATTCTTATCTATTTCTTTTGCCACAGCTGTAGATAATACCCTAGCATCCGTTCTTGGATATGTAAGCATTTTCTTCTCATATAAGGCTTGAATATGACTAAGGGTTTGTTCTGGATTTATTTTAAATTTCTTAGAACACTCATTTTGTATTTCTGCTAAATTAAAGAGCAGTGGAGCATTTTTGTTTTCTTTTTTCTTAGTAACAGCTTCCACTAGCGCTTTGCCATCTATGCTAGAATCTCTGAGTTCTCCTATTAATTTATCTGCCATTTCCTGTGTTTTAAATCCACCCTCATTATAAAGCATTGGTGAGTCAAAATACTTAGAACCTTCTACGGCTTTCCATTCCCCATCATAATTACAGCCTTCCTCTACCTTAAAGCTCCCGATAATCTTATAAAAAGGAGTAACAACAAACGCTCTAACTTCTCGCTCTCTTTGGACAACCATTCCCAAAACACAAGACATTACTCGTCCCACTGCAATAACTATGTAATCTTTCCCAAGATAACTACTTACAGTTTTTCCATAGACTAAACTTAAAAGTCTAGAAAAGTTAATTCCCATTAGATAATCCTCTTTTGCCCTTAAATAAGCTGCTTCAGATAAATTATCATACTCTTTTAATTCCTTTGCTTCTTTAACACCACGAATTATCTCTTCCTCTGTTTGTGAATCTATCCACACTCTTCGTTTTTCCTTATTAGGGTTACCAGCCATGTCATCCACTAATCTGTATATGTATTCTCCCTCACGTCCGGAGTCTGTACAAACATAAATTTTATCAATATCCTCGCGAATCAGCTGGCTTTTAACTATATTAAATTGCTTTTTTACTCCATCTATAACTTCATACTTATATATTTTAGGTAAAAAAGGCAAAGTATTCAAAGACCATTTCTTAAGTTTTTCATCATATTTCTCAGGATAGCTCATATTAACAAGGTGACCTACGCACCATGTAACAACAGCCTTGTCAGATTCTATATAGCCATCTAATTTTCTCCCGTTTATTTTTAAGGCTTTGGCAAACTCTGCAGCAACACTTGGTTTCTCTGTAATAAATAATGCCTTACTAATAAGTACCACTCCACTTCAATTAAATTACATTAACAAATTCTGTCGTAAAATCTCTTTATAATTGTTTTAAAAATATATTATACCATTATCCGCACACCTATTTCAAAGGAAATTAAATCATCACCTACGATGCTGTAATATTAACGACTTCCCTTCTGAA
>JAJXYA010000039.1 GCA_021780795.1 Bacillota bacterium
GATCTGTAAAAAGAAATTTTGTACATACATTTTTTTAAGAAGGAATAGAAATTTAACAGATATTTATATAGCAGCATACATTTCATTATAATATGTTATAATTTATATATAATGTTAAATAACGTATTATTAGGAGGTGAATTTCAATGAAAAAATTCAATATTTATCATTCACTTGGTCTGCTTTTTATTAGCATTAATCTAATTTCAGTACAATTTACTTTATTACCTGACTTCATTGAAGGGTTCTGTGTAGGTATTGGTATTGTCCTTGTATTTATAGGTATGTATGCTTATAACCACGATATATCTAAATTTAGAAACAATAAAATAAATTTTTTAAAAAGATGTTTTGGAAAACGATAATTATTTATTGGGTAATTAAATGTACCTAATAAGTGGCTGATCTTTTAGTGAAAATATAAAAAACAAGGATACTTGTGTTATTTAAAATGGAACCTATAGAATAGAAATTTTAAAAAATCTATTTACTTAGGCTCTTTTTTATTTTAACATAGGGTATCCTTGCTTATTTGTATTTGCACCAAATCTTCTATTTTCGTGGTATTCCCTTTTTTAGGTGTCTAACAGTATCCATAACAGAAATTAGTAACATAGTGCTTAACTTCTGCTTGTTATTGAATTACTTCTCCATCTGTGTAATATTTTTAACCCCAGCATGTGGTGAGAAGTATGGAGTTAAATATCCTGTAACTTTAATACTGATTCCTTTTAAACTAGGATTAGTTTTTAATCCGAAAGTAGATCTATAGGTAGTAGAAATTTGCACATAAACCATTTTAGTTGTGTCAGTTTCATTAGGATTATCTGCCAAAGCCAAAGCATAATCATCTGGATATGCACTTATTATCACGGTATTCGCAGCTGTTGGTTCTCCAACCACATATCCTTTAACAGTTTTAAGAGTATTAGTTTGATTTGCTATGGACTGTGCTACTGAGTAAGGATTTAGCGACGATCCGTCTCCAACCGTGGAAGTTACAGTAACATTACAAGTAGCTGTTTTTCCACCGTCTACTGTTGTTACTGTTATTACTGCGGTTCCTTGCGCTTTTGCAGTAACAACTCCGTTCGATACTGTAGCTACTGTTGCATTGCTACTGGTCCAAGTAATAGTTTTATCTGTTGAATCAGCTGGTGAAACGGTGGCCGTTAATGTTTGTGTATTTCCTACATTTAAAGTTGTAGTTGTTTTATCTAATGTAACTCCTGTTACACTGATTGTTTGAGTTACTTTCTCCATATTTGTAAGATTTTTAACTCCAGAATGTGGTGAGAAATATGGAGTTAAATATCCAGTAACTTTAATACTGGTTCCTTTTAAGGTAGGATTGGTTTTTAATCCAAAAGTGGACCTAAAGGTAGTGGAAATTTGCACATAAACCATTTTAGCTGTGTCAGTTTCAGTTGGACTATCTGCCAAAGCTAATGCATTATCATCTGGATATGCACTTGTTATAACAGTATTCGCAGCTGTTGGCTGACCAACCACATACCCCTTTACCGTTTTAAGCGTATTATCTTGATTTACTATTGCCTGTGCCACTAAGTAAGGGTATTGCGAAGATCCATCTCCAACTGTTCCATTTGATACTGTAACATTGCAAGTAGCTGTTTTTCCACCATCCTGTGTTGTTGCTGTTATTATTGCTGTACCTATGGCATTTGCGGTAACAACACCGTTCACTACTGTAGCAACTGACGTATTGTTACTAGTCCAAGTAACAGTTTTATTTGTTGCATTACTAGGTGTAATGTTAGCTGTTATTGTTTGTATACTTCCAACATTTAAAGCAACTGATGATGGAGTTAATGTAATTCCGGTTACACTAACTACACCACTAATTGGGCCTTGTGGTGCATTGTATGATCCATATGCAAAGGTGCTTGTGTTCCATGGATCATAAGTAGGCGTTGCCCATGGTTCTGCTTGAGATTGAGTTTTTTCTACGTCCGCCATAGGTATTGGAGTATTTATTCCTCGAGTATGACTTATACCATCAAATCCTACATAAGTTTCTGTATTTGCAAGCCAATCAACTAAATTAACTGAAAGTACTGCTGCTGTCCCTGCACTGGTGTATCCTGCATGGGTTGATTTCGCTGCTCCAGAACCTTCATTCTTGTACTTAGTTGTAAGATCTTCAATAGGTGAAGAATCCCCTATAAAAGCAGCCTTTCCTAAACTAGGTTTTGAAATTGCAACGAAGGGTCCTTCATTTTCACCACCAAAATATAAACCTTGATCTGCAGCACTTGCCCACTTTGTAGGGGAATCAGTTGCTCCAAAATAAACTAATCCTTTAGCTTTGGTTCCATCTACTACGGCTAAAGTTGAACCAGCTGCCATTAATATAGGTTGAACTCCCGCAGTAATTCCTTCTGAATCTGCTACTGATTTTATTCCTGATAAACCATTAGTCCAATTTATTGCATTAAACCTATATCTAATTCCAAAGTTTTCTGCGAGCCATCCCGTATTTGCATTTTGTGGATTTCTTAAATCTCCATATTCGCCTCCCATATTATAACTTGTACTGGTAGATCTATTATATCCATTAAAAACTTCAGTTGAATCCCAAGTGTTCATATTTCTATCAGCATTATAGTGATCTGCCACAAAATAAATACCCTTCCCTGAATCAACAAATTGTTTCAAGGCAGCACGTTCACTTATACTAAAAGGTCTATTTGCTTCAGCCATAACAAAAACATCTGCATTCTTTATTCCATCATAGGTAATTACCGCTTCATTTAAGGCTACATTTCCTGATTGTCTATCATCATAATAACGAATAGCTCCATCGATGTTCTTATCTACGCCTCTATATTCCCTTACAGTATAACCGTGAGCTACTAAATCATCTGCAAAATCTGAAAATCCACCATCTAGTACCCAATCTGCTTGCCCTGTAGTTTCTCCATGAGAATTGTCAAACAATACAAGTTTTCCATTGTTATTTGTTGGTGCGGGTATTTTCTCAGGTATAGTATTGTTCCATGTGTAATCCAATCCTGCCGCATATGCAACCGCTTCCACATTGCCATAATTTTTAAGCCTTTGTTTGTTATCATTATTATTTAGTGGCCCACCAAAATTTAATTGAAGTGCCATTAGTAGGGTTCCTAGAACTATAGATGTCCTTTTCATAAATTTGTTTTTGAACATTAAGACTTTCCTCCTTATTTTGTTCTAGGATATTCTACTGATATTTTTGTCAAAATATGCATATAATTTACTTTAATTTTATATTTGGTTCTGTTAGACTAAATTGTTGATTTTCAGTGCAAAAAAAGATTATCCTTACTTGACACAATTTTTCAAAAATGAATATTTATTATTTATAAAAAAATCAAATTTATGCCCTTCTCTTCCATATACTTAAGATACTCATCTTTACAATTACAAGAACCCTTACAAGTGCAAAAATCACTATTAACAGTTTTTATCAAGTCTTTTCTAAGCTCCTCATAACTTACTTTCACTTTTTTAAGTTTATCTACTAATGCAAAAAGAATAAAAATTGTAGCTGCAAGTATGAGAAGTATAATTAAATCAAATCTTTTTATGGCACTCTCTGCATTGTTGTTTTCAAAGATAGCTACCGCATAAGAAGTGTATCTATCATTATACAAGATGGCATAAAATAATAGTAAGCAACTTAATCCAGAAGGTAACCATAAGGAAGTACGTTGTTTATCCATTTCCTGTTTTAACTCACATATTCTTTCAGTTTTTTTCTCTGTGGCGTAACTAAGTTTTGGTTTCAATTTATAACCTCCATTTCTTTTCAATACATATTAAAATATAATTTAACCTTATAATTTATTACTTTTTAACAATCAACATGTTACTTATATCTCTTTAATTACCTTTATATTTATATTATTTTATAAATGTATGTATTACTATTTTTCCTAAATATCTTACAATACTAAACTTATATTCAACAATAAATACCTCCATGCTGCCACAATATCATCCTCATAATTGCTGCATCAA
>JAJXYA010000015.1 GCA_021780795.1 Bacillota bacterium
AGGTTCTTATATTTTTTTATAATATGAATTATTAATTTGCAACTTTAACCATGCTATGTCTTAATACCTTATTTGCTCTTTTATATCCCTTTTGGAATACTTCAACTATTTCATTGACTCCATACTCTTCATCTTGAACATGCATTACCGCATTATGAAGATTTGGGTCAAACTCACCTTCAGAAGCTAATTGTTCCACTCCTAATTTAGTAAAGGCATCATTGAATTGTCTTACTGTCATCTCCACACCAATTCTTAGATCCTCTCCAGAGCCTTCAACAGAAAGTGCTCTTTCTAAGTTATCTAATACTGGTAGAACTTCCTTTAAAACATCTTCACAGGCATCAGTATATATACCCTCTTTCTCTTTTACTGTCCTTTTTCTAAAATTCTCATATTCAGCAGTTGTCCTTAAAAGTTTATCTTTAAAGGCATTAACCTCATTCTGTAATTTCTTGTTTTCTTCTTCTAGTTTCTTCATTTTTTTCTTCATATCTTTCTCTTTTTCACTTTCTAAAAGTTCTTCAAACTCTTCGTCTTCTACTATTTCAGCTTCTTCTGGAGTTTCTTCTACAAAACCCTCAGTTTCTTCTATATTGCTTTGAGCTACTTTAATGTCATCAGTTGAACTTGAATCCTCTTTTGCCATCGTTGTGTTTTCTTCTTTTAAAATTTCTTCATTATTTGTATGCACTCAATCATTCCTCCATTTCAAACTCAAAGTAAAGCTTTTAAATTAAAACTTTATCTATGATCATCATAAATTTGAGCTATATTGTCATTTAATTCTTTAACTATTTCAGTTAAAACAGATATAACTTTCCCATAAGGTATTCTTGTTGGTCCGATAACACCAATAGATCCTAGGGGTATTCCAGATGCGCTATAAACCGCAGTTATAATACTGCATTCTCTAGCACACTCAACAAAATTTTCTCCACCAATTTTGATTGTAATATTACCAGTGATGTCTTGAGCACCTAGCAAACTATTTATACTCTCTTTATTGTCTACTAAAACTAAGAATTCTCTAGCTTTATCAATGTTGTTATATTCTGGGTAGTTAAATATATTTGCAGCACCCTGAATGTAAACTTCTGAAGTTTCAACACCAGATAAACTATCATATAAAGCTGGAATAATACCGTCAAAAATTTCTTGGTAAGAAGCTAAATCACTTTTTAAATTATTAATGACTTCTAAATTTATTTGTTCAATTGTAAGCCTTCCTAATCTAAAATTAAGTATATTGGTTAGTCTTTCTATGACAGCACTACCAATAGGCTTACTAATTTTAATAACATTATTTTTGATGATACCACTGTCAGTAATAATTACGAACAAAACACTTCCCGCATCTAGATTTATTAGCTGAATGTATTTTATACAGCTCTTTTGAACAGAAGGTGCCTTAACTATAGATGTAAGATTTGTTAGATCAGAAAGCATTTGTGTTGCTTGCTTAACAATCTTATCAACCTCATATAAAGCAGCATTAATAAGCTGGTTTTTGATCATATATTGTTCCTCAGTAGATAATTTTGTAATTTGCATAAGTCTATCAACATATAACCGATAACCCTTATCTGATGGTTTTCTACCAGATGAGGTATGTAGTTGTTCTATATATCCCATCTCTTCAAGGTCTGACATTTCATTTCTTATAGTAGCTGAACTAATACCTAAATCATACTTTTTGGCTATGGTTCTGGACCCTACAGGCTCACCATTATTTATATAATCTGTAACTATAGCCTGAAGTATTTTAATTTTTCTTTCATCCATTTCCATAATATCACCTCTTTTATTAGCACTCACTACCATTGAGTGCTAACGAGTACATGTTTAAAATATCATTTACTATTGTATTTGTCAATAACCTCTGTTTTTCAATATAGCCATTTTATATTGATTATTCGAATTTAGATTTCAAATGCTACGTTTTTCTTTAATTTTCTAGGGAGCTTTATTGAAAAATAAAGCTCCCTATTTCTTCTAAAATTATAGCGTTTTCTTATTTACATTGCTTTGAATTAAATCATCATCTGTGGTGTTGAAATATCGTTAGTGTATTCGAACTAAACTATTTTTTATCCTGATTAGTTAATGTTTTTAAAACTCCTATAGAAGAAATTCTGCCATTATTACATTAGATAATTGAGTACCTTCATAAGTTAAAAAAATACTAGTAGTACTTTCCTTCATGAATCCTGTGTTTATATATTTATTTAATACTTCTCCATAAACACTATGAATATCTTTACTAAATCTTTGCATAAATTCACTTTTGCTTATACCTAGGTTTTTTCTAAGCCCCATAAACATATACTCTTCCATATCATCTTTAAAGGAATTCTTATTTTTTTCTACTATTGCAGAGCCTTGAACATTTATTTTTTCAATATATTTTTCTACATTTTCTTCATTTCTATACCTAAATCCGTCACTATATGAATGAGAGGCAGCTCCACACCCAATATATTCATTCAAATCCCAATATACCAAATTGTGTTTGCAAGACATGTTATTTTTTGCAAAATTTGAAATTTCGTATTGCATATATCCTTTTTTTCTTAAATATTCTATTGTTTTCTCGTACATACTTCTTTCTAATTCCTCATGCGGAAGCATCAATGTTCCTTGTTCAAATCTTTTATAAAAACCTGTTCCCTCTTCCACTATTAAGCTATAGCAAGATAAATGTTCCGGATTAAGCTCAGTTACATTCTCTAAGGTCTCTAGCCATTGCTTAAGCGTTTGATTCGGTAAGCCAAACATTAAATCTACGTTGATGTTCTCAAAGCCTAACTCTCTAGCGAGTCTAAAGCTTTGTTTAAAATCTTCAATAGTATGGATTCTTCCTAGTTCTTTTAGAAGCGAATCCTGCCAGGCTTGAAGTCCAATACTAAGCCTATTCACTCCCAACTTCTTTAAAAAATTTAATTTTTCTCTTGTAAAAGTTCCTGGATTTCCTTCTACTGTAAACTCTAAGTCCTCACAGACTTCTAGTCTGTTTATACTTTTTCTTATTATTTCCCAGCCTTCTAAAGATAAATAGGTGGGAGTTCCCCCACCTATAAATATAGTTTTTATTTTTTTATCTTTTATACTATCTATTTCTTTTGCTAAGGCTGTGGCATAATCCAGCATACAATCCTCTTTACCAGCAAAAGAAGGAAAATCACAATATAAACACTTCTGCCTGCAAAAAGGAATATGTATATATAGCGCCACATTTTTCATAGTTTAAGCCTTCTTTCTTAATTTATAAGAATTAAAAGTTGAGAATTGAAAGTTATTGTTTTCCATCACTCTCAACTCTCAACTATTTTATTTAATCCACCTTGAGTATAGCCATAAATGCTTCTTGTGGAACTTCTACACTTCCAACCTGTCTCATTCTCTTTTTACCTTCTTTTTGTTTCTCTAACAATTTTCTCTTTCTTGAAATATCCCCACCATAACATTTAGCCAAAACATCTTTTCTCATTGCTTTTACAGTTTCTCTTGCTATTATCTTTGCGTTTATAGCTGCCTGTATTGGAATTTCAAACATTTGTCTTGGTATATGTTCTTTTAGTTTTTCAGTCATTACTCTTCCTCTATGGGAAGCTGTCTCCTCAGGAACAATCATAGAAAGGGCATCAACTTTTTCTCCATTAAGTAAAATATCTAATTTTACAAGCTTTGTCCTGATATATCCCTTTAATTCATAGTCAAAGGATGCATAGCCCTTGGTTCTTGATTTCAAGGCATCAAAAAAGTCATATACGATTTCATTAAGTGGCAAATCATAATTTACTACCACTCTAGTGGTTTCTATATAGTGCATATCAATATATATACCTCTTTTTTGTTGGCATAACTCCATAACTGTTCCTAAATATTCTGATGGCGTTATGATTGAAGCTTTAACTATTGGTTCTTCCATATAATCAATTTCAGTAGATTCTGGAAGATTTGTAGGATTTGTTATTTCTATTAATTCGCCATTAGTTTTCATTACTTTATAT
>JAJXYA010000299.1 GCA_021780795.1 Bacillota bacterium
GTATCCTTGACCCCAAAATGAGGATGGCCTTGATACCCTAAAGCTATATATCCATAGAGCTAAAAAGGTACCACAACAAAGAGACTTTAAGGCCCTACAAGGGTACCTTTTTAGGCTTAATTAGCGATCAGGACCTACAACAATGTTACCCTATCAAGGACAAGGATCAAGGTACCCTATTGAGGTAAGGCTTTAAGCTTTTAGGGCCTCAATCAAGGTAAAAAACTACCACCAAAAAGGCCCCTACACAAATGAGCTTTGAGGCCTTAATGGGGATAAGGATTAAGGTACCCTGATACATTAAAGCCTTAATCATCCTTAAGGGCCTTACCCGGTAAAATAGAGATCATAACAGGTACCCTAATTAATTATATTTGCATATTAATAATTAAATAATAAGGCCATGAGAATTATTACCATTGATCCTAAACCAAGGTATACAATCCTTCTAACCTATGCCCAGGTATGCAGAACCTTAAAATGTACCACTTCTAAAGTAGATGAAAAGATAAAAGAATATGCTAAAAGAGAAGGTATATCAGTTATTACTGCTTTTCAAGAATTTACTGATATAGCTATGGATTTAGAAGCTGCTAGGTATCTAAGGCAAGAAGCAGAAATAGATCCTTATATAGGATTCTAATCCCCCCTACAAATCTGGGCCCTGCTGCATTGGTAGGGCTTTTTTGTGACCCTAGATATAAGGCCTTATTGTATCAGGGATCTAGGCTTTTAGGGCCCTACAAATGTGGGTAGGAAGGCCCTACACAGGACCCTATTTAGGCATTAGCGGGGTTATATAAATAATGCAATATAGAGACGTATAGAGACTAAAAAAGACATATATAAGAGTCAAAAAAGACTCAAAAAAATTTTGAAAATATTTTTATTTTTTTGATGAAAGCTATTGACTTTATAAAAATTTTAATAGTATATTTGTATCAGATTTTAACAACAACGTTTTTTTACATATTGAGAAGTCGAAACAATTTTTATTAGTTTTTCATTCGACTATAAATAAAAATGAAATAAGAAAAACAGAAACCAGTATTTAACTTTTAAAAATTAATCTCATGGAAACGTTAACAAACAAAACTACATTAACAGCATATTTTGATTTCAGTTTTACACAAAAGAAAAACGCTTTAAAATATGCTAGGGTTGAATTTAAAAGCGAAGAACAAAAAGAGTATTTGTATAAAAGTTTAAAGCTAGTTTATAACCAAGCTCAAAAACTTTTCTTTGCTGGTCTGAAAAAAGAATCTGAACAATTTGTAAAAGAGTTTGACAAGCTTATATTAAAGAATAAATTACAAATTTCATACACAGAATAAAAAATTTGAACCATGAAAACAATTATCAAAAAATCTAAAGATTTCGCTATTTACAATGTTATAACAAAAGTTTATACAAGTATAGCATTGTTTTGTATTGCGCTTACAGTGTTTAACGTAATTCGTTACATCATTTTATAATGAAAAACTTTTTACTTAAACATTATGAACTTTCGGGACTGTTTTACATAGTCTTACTATCTATCGTATTTTATTTTATTTTTAAATAATCCATTATTTTTTTAAACTTTTAAATCTTATTATTATGAAAACTGAAAAATTTAATTTAGACGATTTGAACTTTGATTCACTTGTAAAGAAATCAGAAAAAAGAAAAAGCATTTATAAGTATTCCGATGCTTTGCTGAATGATCCCGACTACAAAACAAAAATGAAAATTCAGCGCAAACAAAATCGAAACTATTCTTTAAAGATTTGTTTGCAAGTTGTTGAAGCGTTCAAATCAAAGAATCCTGAATTGATTGAAAAAGCAAAAAAAGATTTCAATCAATTCTATACAGAGAACTTTGTAACGAATGACTATTCGTATGAATCATTCTCGCAAGTCTCTGTAAAAGAAGACCCGCTTACGCACCAACTTTATTCTGTTACGCTTGCTTTGATGAAAGAAGCAAACGAGGAAATCAAAGAAGTAAAAGAAAAAGTAAAGAAGTAAATTTTTTAAAAGAGAGAATAATTTATTTTTTATTCTCTCTTTTATTTTTTATTAAAAAAGTTGTCCCCTACGAAATTTTTAAGATTTTTATTTATGCAGACACCGTGTCCCTTTCCTACTGCCAGGACCCTATATACGGGACCGAGGATCCTGGATACCCATAGCCTTGAGCCCTGATACCACACAAAGAAACCCCACTGCCTTAGTGAGGTTCCCATCTACCTTAACAATCCCAAAATCTCATACCCTTTAGGATTTTTACCATAAGGGTATCCCTTGTACCTTCATCCTCAACACATCTCATAATTACCTCCTTTCCTTTTTAATAAAAAGGCCCCAGATAAAATACCCGGGGCCTAATCCACAAAACTAAACTACCTAATTGAAACTACTAACTATTGTTCTTCTACGTTTTTGGCCTCTGGTAAATCCCCATCCTCAGGTAAATACCTTGTCTGTAGGTGTTCTACCAGGCCATAGCTTGTTACGGTATGAGGGTATTCATCCTCTACTTTAAAGGTCCATTGTCCTTCAAGGTTACCCTTCTGTACTGAGGTTCTCCACATGGACCCTTCTCCATCACATATTACTGTAAGGTTTACGCAATTGGGTCCCCATACTGAGGTTACGATAGCAGGGATTACATCCATCATATTTAAATCCCCCCGGCTTCTTCTCCATTCCCCCATAAGTTCTTTGTCTCTTCCATTTGGTTGGTAAAGTACCACATCCCCTACTTGAACATTCTTTTTCATAATCCTATTTTTAATTGGTTATTTTTATTTTATAATAGTTATCTGGGTATATGCTGTTTCCAAGTTTCTACTTCCTTAGCAAAAATTAAGGAGTCCTTAGGAAAAACTGTTAATGCCTTCCTATCCCCATTTATCAGTGCTTCTAAACAGGCATTGTACCCTTCGTAGTAAGCCCTTTGATAAATCAACATAACGTTATCCCTATCTATTAGATAGGTTGGGGGTTTATCTGGACCTGAATTACAAGAAATACCAATTATTAAGATTAGAATAACTATGCCAGGTAGCTTATTATTGCTAGTATTGGATGGTTTTTCCTTCTTAAATGTCACCTTCCTATCTTCTTTAGATTTCTTATGTAGGAAAGCAAAGTTAATTGCCCCCAGTACTATCAGGACCATGGCAATTAATATCAGTGGCCATACCCTTAGGAATACATTCATCTCCGTGTAATTAGGATTCTGCATCCAAAAAATCCCAATACCCAAAAATATTAGGGTAGAGGTAGCATAACATAGTATACCTAATATAACGTTTATCATGGTTTAGTATTTAAATTTGTAGACAAGGGTATCTACAGCATTTATATAACCATTATTATATAACTTGAAACTAGGGTAACTTCTTAAGCTAATGTAATATTTATCCACCAGGTGAATTACCTTACAATTGGGTTTACTACATAGCCTATGATCATATTCTTTACCAGAAATAGGGTTATAGATCTTTACTCCATCAATGTTAGCCTCATACCAAATAGGTTCCTTACTGGTATCATTTTTAAATATATGGCCATCCAATTCAATATCACCCGGGATTATGATCCTTATAAGTATTGGGTAATTTTTTACAATCACCTTTTCATTAGAAAGGTGTTTTGGGATATGTAAATAATTCACTTTTGATGGTTTTGGGGTGTCAAAGGTATCTACACAAACTATTCTCCCATACCCCTGTTGGGATTTTACTTCCCCAGACATAGCTAGGGTTATAGCCAAACAAAAAATAACAATTAAATTTCTCATGATTAAAAAATTAAAGTTTATTATCATCCTCTTTTATTACTCTTCTAAATACATCAGGGTTATCTCTTAGGAATTTTACAATCTCTTCCCATGAGTCCCTATCCACTATTACATGGTCTGAAGTCATTAGACCTTTACTTATGATTATTGCTTCCTTACCCGGGTGATTATGTAGGTAATTTACCCCTATCTGTTTTGACATATTTATATAATTTAAAA
>JAJXYA010000394.1 GCA_021780795.1 Bacillota bacterium
TACTGGTATTTTACTATGTTTGTGAAACAATCGATTCATTTCTCTAATTACTTCTTTTTTTACAGGATTAAAACGGATGCCGCCTAATTTAGTAGCCTTAACATCTTCTATAACTGACTCTTCGTCATCGTAGGAGCCTGTCAAATGCACAAATAACTGTCCAATCTTTTCCTCCAAGGTCATAGCTGCAATAGTATTGTTAACCCATTTTATTTGTTCCTCATTAAGACAAAATGGTTTCTTTTTTAAATCTACATTATACATTTTCATTCTCCTATCTATTGAAATTGTTGTGAAATTTTTCTATAAGTTTATCTTGATATTCTCTATAATTTCCTAAATAAAATTGCTTTAAATAGAATTCCATTAAATCCTTCCAACACTTCTTCTCTTGCTCCGCCAGAATAGGATAAAAGAAAACTCCATTATCTTTAGCTGCTTCTAAATCTGAAAAGGCATCTCCAATCATAAGCACATTTTCAGTACTATATCCCTTCAAAAGCATTTGGGCAATACACTGACCTTTGGTCCCTATTTCCTGTGAAGTCATTGCACCCACATACTTTAACATATCAAAATGTGACCATTCTTCAGTAATTGCTCCAATATTAGCACTTGAAATAACAGAAATATCTACTTTATCAAAGGCATATTGGAGACATTCTCTTACACCCTCAAAGGGTTTATTATCTTCAGCTGAAAGCTTAGCTATTTCTTTATTTACTTCAATGGACCAATTAAGAGCCTTTTTTAGTATATTACTAGGGTTTCTTTGAATTTCTTCCTTTAAACAATTATTAGACAATTCTGGGGCTGTCTCCACCCACAATATTAAAGCTTCTAATCCATCAATTTTTATTATTTTATTTTCAATTCTTTTTAGTACCTCTGTAAAGGTAATAAATCTATTACAGCCTCTGGTTTTACTATACAAGTTAACTTCATTCCAAAGTTTTATAACTAAATCTCTATGTGCTTCTAATCCCCATTCCTTAATAAAGCATGGCCCAAAACACTGTTTGTGCTTAATGTTCATTGCATCCATGGCAGTACCATCAGAATCTATACATATAAGATATTTATGAGTTTTTATAAATTTGTTAATTTCAGGATAATTCATTGTGAAAACCTCCTTAGCTTTTTCGACGTTCATCCAGCTCCTTAGCTATTTGAGCCTGTTTTTCTTCTGTTAAGTCAAACTTAATTACAAACAATGTTAACAATAATATAACTGCAGGTACTATACTCATAAGCATTTTAATTCCAAGAATTGTATTATTGCTTTGAGAAGCCGCGCCGCTAACATATCCAATAATTGAAAGAGAAGCTGCAGCTACTGAACCAGATATTGCAGTTGAAAAAGTTTGTAAAAATCCTTGTAAAGAACCCATTAGTCCATTTAAGTTCTTACCTGTTTGCCATTCAGTATAATCCATAGCAGCAGGCATCATTGTCCCTGACGCCGGAGTTGAAATACCTGTAAACAATCCACCTATTACTGAAAGCATCATATAAACTCCTAAGCCAAGCTTTGAGGATGGGACTGCAATAAAGCCTAAGGTAGTAATTATGGTTACAACAGAACCTATAATAAGATTATTCTTTATTCCTATTCGCTTAGTAATTCTTCCACTGAAAGCTACGCCTATTAGTGTAGGTAAAATTCCTATTATACCCATAATAGCTACCAAACCCTCGTTATGAAAATAATACTTGTAAAAGTAAATTGACAAGGTTGTCCTAAATCCGTTTGATAAATTCAAACCAAGTATATAAGCATACACTATTAAGGCGGTTTTGTTTGAAATTAAAACCTTAAACATCTCTTTAAAGGACATATCAGATTCATTTTTTCTTGGTGGTACAACATATCTTTCCTGAACCTTAAAAACTTGAAAAATACCAATTAATATGGTAATAACCGCTACAACCCCCATAATTATCGAGAAACCTCTAACACCATTTCCACCTCCTAACTTTTTATATAAAGGTTGAACCCCTATACTTGCCAGCATAGCTGCTATCATCATAAAAAAATAACTAATTTGATTCATAGAAATTCTATCATCTAACCTTTTTGTCACCACTGGAACTATTGCCATTTGAGGAGCAATTTCAAGAGTCTTAAATGTACTATATAGAAAATAGGTTATGGTGATATAGATTAACAATCCCATGCCTGAAAATCCGAAATCAGAAAAAGTTAACCATCCAAAAATGGCGGCAAATATTGAAATACCTATAAACCAAGGTTTGTATTTCCCCCAAGGTGTTTCAATTTTATCAATCAATATTCCAAATGTCGGAGCGGCTATGGCATCAAAAACACGAATAACTAAGAATAATCCTGCAGCATATGCAGGACTAATACCAAGCATATCTGTGTAAAAAAACAGTAAAAATAATTGTATTACTTGCGAATGAAAGGTTCCTAATGTTCCTGATATAACCACGGCTAGCTTCTCACTAAACTTTAGCTTAGCTTGGTCTTCTTCAAAAACTCTAGCATCTGAATTATGGTCTATATTCATTATGTTGGCCTCCTTGTATATATATCTTTTAAATCATTGTATTAACAGGTATTATAACTTTTTAATTTTAGTTAACTCACTATTAAGTACATAAATCATTTTCTCATTGAAAATTTCCTTTGAATTTGCCAGCCTAGCCATGTTATCTATTGACATTTCCATGGCCATAGCAAAGGAAGGATGTTCATCTATTTTTCCAAGGTATTTTCTTATCACTGCCTTTGCTTCATGACAATCCATAAGTTCTCTAAAGCTACAGCGAGTTGAATAAACCTCATCTGTTATTTCCAGCTCTTCTAATACAACTTCCCTAAGATCAGGTGTCTGAAACCAGTTATCAACTGAATTTCCTATATCTTCTACCGGAGCTACATAGCTTTTATTCTCTTCACTGACCTTAAGAAATATAGCTATATCACTTAGTATCTCATCTTTATCATCTCCCACAGCCTTAACTTTATTTATTCCATTCTGTAATTTAACATTTTCAAAAATAAAAATCCTAGGAGACTTTGTTTTTGTTTCAAGAAGCAAATCATTTATATACAGAGCTACTGTGCTGCAATTAGAATAAACTTTAACTTGTATTTTATCTGCTGTTCTCTCAATAAATCTCTTACTGGCAATATGAACAAATTTCTCCTCACTCCAATAAGCTTTGTACATATAGAATGCGTCCTTTTTAATTTTTCTGTCATAGGTTACCAGTCCTTTATTATTCCTCCCCTTGACCCCACCTTCATCACGGATATTAGCCCCGAAATCAAACATATTCCATACATATGTACCCCATAAGAAGGTTTTTCCTTCAAATATATTCCAAACTTTTTCATGAAGTAGAGCATGATATTCCTCACTATAATCCTTAACCTTAGGTTCTTCACTATGATATTCTATAATTCCTTCTGCACCATATTCAGAAATACATAATGCAACTTCTGGATTTGTTTTGTGATAATTATCTAACCATTCTGAAAAATTTTCACACTCTCCTGAATACCAGCCAAAGTAATGGTTAAATCCTATTACGTCTGTAATATAATTGTACTCATCCACTTTGTCTACAAACCCGACATTTGCCATTGTAGATAATCTTGTAGGATCTATTTCTTTAGTAAGCTTGTTAAGATCCTTAACTAGCTTCCTTACTTCCGGTCTATCACCACCAATCTGTATTTCATTTTGAATTCCCCAAAAGAAAATTGAAGCATGATTAAAATTTTGTTTTATCAATTCTAGTAGCTGCTGTTTTGCATTTTTCCCCTCTAAATCTTTCTTTGACATAACTGATATGAAAGGAATTTCTGCCCACACAACCATTCCCTCCTTATCACACAAATCATAAAAAAAACTATTGTGCTGGTAATGAGCTAGCCTGATAGAAGTGGCACCAATTTCCTTTATGAGTTTCATATCCTCAAGCTGCTCTTCTTCTCCTATGGCCCACCCCATATCCTTTCTATCTTGATGCCT
>JAJXYA010000212.1 GCA_021780795.1 Bacillota bacterium
CTTCAGTATCATCAATAACACGTGTGCTTTTCTTATCCGCATTTTTAAGCATGCTTTGCATTTTACTTTCCATTGATTTTTTAAGTAATTCTTCAAAATCAATATCGCGAAGTTTAAAGAAAAGAATTGGATCTTTATCTAGCCTTGCACCTACTCCATATAATACGGCTGCAACATGTTTACAAACAGTTGCAGAATCAGGACAGCTACAATTGAAATGTATTTCTTTAGGATATGGAAATAATCCATTTTTTGATGCCTTAAATAATTCATCAAATTCCTTTGGAAATTTTCCTCCAATTAATGTTTCCATTGTATCTATTCTATGATTGCAAATTTCTAGTACACTTTTCCATCTTTTATCATCTAGTTTATCAATTTGAATTACAACACTGTATGGTTTAGAACTACTTCCTTGAACTAGTGCTTCAATCTTTCCCTTTTTTATTTGTAAATCCAATACAGCACCATGTCTTAAATAGCCTCGTCCTCTGCCTATTCGGTTACTTAAGTCAGCATAGCTTTCTAAATTCTTATTCCAAGCTTTTCCCCACCATTTTTCTGCGATTGATTTTCCTTCTATAATGACTGGAGAAATATTAGGATTCTTCTTTCTTAGCTTTTCAATACTCTTTTTAGCATTTTCCCTTTTCTTAGCAACTGGAACATATTCCGGAAATCCATAGTAGACCATTTATTTTTCACCACCTAACTTAAATAAGTCCATAAGCGCATTATTATCCAATTCTGTAATCCACTTTTCTCCTGATGATGCTATTATATCACCAGCAAGCTTTTGTTTTTCTTCTATCATTAAATCTATTTTTTCCTCAATTGTTCCTTCTGTAACAAACTTATGTACTATTACATTTTTTGTTTGTCCTATACGGAACGCTCTATCTGTAGCTTGATTTTCAACAGCCGGATTCCACCATCTATCAAAATGAATAACATGATTAGCAGCTGTAAGATTAAGTCCCACACCACCAGCTTTTAATGAAAGTACCATATATGGAACATATTCTTCTCCATTAAACTGCTCCACCATCTCACCTCTCTTTTTAATTGGTGTGCCTCCATGTAGAATTAATCCTTTTCTATTAAATATTTTTTCTAGAAAATCCGATATAGCTCCAGTCATTTCCTTAAATTGAGTAAATACAAGTACTCTTTCTCTCTTTTCATATATATTCTCACAGATCTGCTTAAGTTGTTCAAACTTACCACTGTATTCACTTTTGTATTCTTCTAGTCCAAGATATTGATCTGGATGATTACATATCTGCTTAAACTTAATTATACTGGAAAGCACAAGACCTTTTCTTTGTATTCCGTCTGCCTCTTGTAACTTAATTTGAAGTTCTTTTACAAGTTTATTATATAACACAACCTGTTTCTTGCTTAAAGAAGCATATTCCTTCTTTTCAAGCTTTTCTGGAAGATCTGCTATAACCTTTTTATCTGTCTTTAATCTTCTCAGTATAAATGGGCTTACAATATTCCTAAGCTTTGTATAATCACTGTTGTTTTCGCTTATCTTTTTTGTGAAATCTTTAAATTCCTTAACATTTCCAAGTAATCCTGCATCTAAAAAATCAAATAATGACCATAGATCTGAAAGTTTATTTTCAATTGGAGTACCAGTCATTGCTATCCTAGTTTTTGCATTAATTTGCTTAATTGTTTTAGTCTGTTTTGTTCCTGGATTTTTAATTGCTTGCGCTTCATCAAGTATTAATACATCCCAGTGAATCTCTTTTAATTTCTCTAAACGCACCGCCATACCATAGGTCGTAATATATAAAAATGGATATTTTTCTTCTAATTCAATATTTGATTCTTTTCCATGAAGTACACCTACAGTCATTTCAGGAGCAAATTTTTCTATTTCTTTATGCCAGTTTCCTATTAATGAAGCTGGAATTATAAGCAGAGCCTTTCCACCTTTTTCTACTCTAATCTTCTCAAGAAATGCAATAATTTGAACAGTTTTACCAAGTCCCATATCATCTGCAAGACAAGCACCAAATCCAAGTTCTTGCATATAAGAAAGCCATGAAAAACCTGTTTGTTGATAAGGTCTTAAGATTGCATTAAAGCTTCCCTTAGTTTCGCTTTCTTTTATTATCTCTGGGTTACACATCTTATCTCTCATATCTTTTAGCCAAGTTCCATTTGATACTTGCAATTCTACTATTTGATCATTAATTCCAAGCTTTTCTCCTGCATTTAGTTCCATGCGCATAGCATCTGCCATAGTTAATCCATCTTCTTTAGATAAATTTTCAGCTTTTTCATATGCTTCCAAAACTTTTTGAAGTTTTTCCTTATCAATTTCTACCCATTTCCCCTTAATAAATGCTAATCCTTCTGACTCTGCAAGAAGTTTTTTTAATTCTGCTGGTGTAATTTTTTCATCTCCTAAAAATAGTTCTGGCTCAAAAGACAATAATTGATCCATTCCGATTTTTGATACTTCTTTATTACCAATAGTTACTGAAAGTTTTAAAGAATTGCTCTTTTTTCTCCACCAATTTGGAATTCTACACATAATTCCAGCTTCTTCGTAAATAGATATTTCTTTTAAAATAATAAATGCTTCTTCTTTTGTAAGTTTTAATGGCGAAAATAATTCTCCATTTTCCATAAGTTCTGATATGAAATGGCTCCTATCAGCAGCCTTACTGATTGATGACATTAATTGAAGAAGTTTTTCTTCATTATCTTTATATTCAAGAAGAGCATTTTTAAGTGGCATATGCTTTGCTTTATGTACATTAGACTTTTGATCCTTATTTATTTTTTTGTCTTCTGTTGAATATGTAGCTAAAAATGCAAAGGGATAATCTTTTCCCTTATTTTCAACTAAATGAAAAAATACTCTTCCCACAACATTAATATTGGTATTTTTTTTCATTAAAAAGGCTCCAACCGTACCTTTGAAATTAGATATTTCTTTTATATATATCTCCGTGATTTTTTCCCATATAAAAGAAATCCATTCCTCATCTATAAATTCTGTACCTATTGCGAAAGGAACTATTTTCTTAATGTCTTCAACTTCCTCTTCTGATAAAGTTAAGTCTGCCTCTTCTCTAGTGAATTCAATATCTGATTGTCTTGAAATTTTTAATATAAATTTGTTGGATAATAAATATAAAAAACTTACAGTACTCGACATCCAATCACCTTTTTGAGTAAATCCAAAATCCCATAATGCCTTATATCGGTTCTCTAGAAAACTTGTATACCAGCTTGTTTGAGTTTTTTGATTTTCCTCTGATAAGACTTTTTTAGTAGATAATTCATAGTCTACTGTAAATCCTGTTTTAGTGAAAAACACCATAAGTTCTTTTTTATGTGTAATAATTTGTTCCAAAAAATATTCTCCTCGCCTTCATCAATTGTTTCTTTTATAAAAATCATCAATATTTTTTAAATTCATATCCCAAAAATTCTTTCTTATACTACCACTTCTACATTTTTCTTTATCTTTTTTTATTCTTGAATAAATCGAAATTTATATGTTTAACTTATGAAGAATAATCTGCACAAAAATGCCTAGAATAATTATACCAATTACTCTAGGCATTTTCATTAAAATAATTACAATGAAATTATCTAATGATTCTTCATCAGATAATTTCATTGTATTATTAATCAAAACAATATAAATACATATTAGGTAACATTGGTATTATCCATTCTAACACTTCATCAGTTCTTAAAACCTTTTTAACATCTATATCTTTAGTACTTCCTTTTAAACTTAGGTGTACTATAGAGTTTCTGATTCTATATACCCATGTTCCTAAATTTGCATCATTATCTGAAGTTTCTTTTATAAGATTTTCTATTTTTTCTGTTTTCCGTACATAATCTCTAGAAAACAATCTATTTATAGACTCTTCCTCTTTATGTTTCCATTGAATTGATTTTAAACCTTCTTGCAATAAAAACACATCTAAATTTAACTTTTCATTATCTTTTAAAATCTTTTCC
>JAJXYA010000412.1 GCA_021780795.1 Bacillota bacterium
TTTTTTAAATAATTTGCTAATACTGCTGCACCTGCAAAAGAAGAAGCCGAATGTCCTGATGGAAAAGAATATGACAAAGGTTTTGCAATTAACATATTAATAGCGGGTATATCTGCACACGGCCGTATACGTTGAATTAAATGTTTCAATATTCCTTCCCCTAAAACTGCACTTATTGTTAAAGCACCTAGAACTATAAAACCTATTTTTCTATATTTTTTATTAATCATTAATAAAACAGCTATTACAATCCATACGACTCCCCCATTGCCTAAGGAAGTAATTGTAACCATGGCCTTATCCATAATATAGCTATGCATGTTATTTTTTATAAATAATAATATAGAGTTATCTATATTTTGTAATACTAATATCATACTCATCCCCTTATATATACTTTTTAACATATACAATTCTATTTATTAGTTAGCTTATATGTAGTGCTAATTATATATAACATAAAATTCATAAAGAAAATATATATATCTAGCTAAATAACATTTTGCAAAGCATACATACTTCTTTTTCTCATTTAATATAAAAAGCAGCTAACTTATTTTAGTTCTTTCAACCTTATTAGAACTATATACTCTCATATATAATTTTCAATTGCATACCAATCTTCCTAATATCTTTTTCCCTCACCAATTTGTAACCTGAATCCTGTAATGCTGGCAGCCTACACCCAAGTATTTTTCTTATTTTATCTTGAAACTCTCCTGTGGTTCTTCCTTTATACACTTCTTTTCCATCAGAAAACATTTCTTTATAAATAGGAATATCTCTGATTAAGATTGGAATCTTCATTGCAAGTGCTTCAAGTAGCACAATGCCTTCAGTTTCTTCATGAGTAAGAAACAAAAATAAATCACTTCCACTATAGGCATCACGTAATTGCTCTCTGCATACGTAGCCTGGAAACTTCACATTGACTGGAGCTGTTGCAATATCATCCTGTATAGTATGTGGTACAAGGCTAGGATTTGTGTAACCAAACCAAATAAATGTTATTTCCGGCATACCTTTTGCCAATTTTATAAAATCTCTTATGCCTTTACGCTCCATATAGTGACCTACGGAAACAATTACTTTTTCATTATCCATTAAGCCATATTTTTCTCGAAATCTTTTTGCACCTTCTGTATCTCTAGAAAAATAAGAAAGATCAATTCCATTAGATAAAACATAAATAGGCTTTTTGATATCATAGCTTAATAATAAGTTTTTAGAGTACTCACTTGGAGTTATAATAACATCACCAAGACTGTAGCAAAATTTAATCCATCTCTTAAAAATAGGAGCAATAAGATTTGATCCCTTAAAAGAGTTTTTAAAATCTTCCATAGTAGAGTGAGCATAATATATAATTTTTTTCCCTCTAATCTTCGATAGAATTGCAAAAAACACAGAATCCGGGAATATAGTATTAATTTGAATAATATCATATGAATCCTTTATATCTGTTGTATATGGAATATTATTATCCTCTAATGCTTTTTGCTGGTGATGAATAGCTCTACCAATTCCACTTTTTTCTACAAGTTTTAAAAGACCAGTATATAAGAGTATTTTCATCTCATAATTCCTCCTATTCTTTATAATAAAGGCAATAATTTTTGTACTATGATATTTAACATAAAACTATACATAACTATTGCAAAAGGTTTCCCTAAAAGTATAATCAAAACAAATTTTTTAAACTTCATTTTGCTCATCCCTGCTATATAGCAAAGAAAGTCATCTGGGGCTACTGGCAAAAATATTGCTGTAGCAAATATACGCTCAAAACTAGGTTTTTTAAGCCAGCCTATATATTTATTAAAAACTTTTTTATTAGACATATTCATGACATAATTAAGTCCATACTGCCTTGCAAGCAAGAATGCAGCAATAGAACCAATGCAGATACCAATATAGTTATATATAAATCCTTGAACTGAACCAAAAATCAAAACCCCAACTACACATCCGACAGCTCCTGGGGATATAGGTAATACTACCTGTATAGCCTGAAATATTATGAATATTATTGGTGCAAACCATCCAAATTGCTGTAAAAATGTTTGCAATGCTGTTTGAGATGTGAATAAATTCATTTGAACACCATATACGAAAAACAAGACTGTTATAATTAACCCAACCAATGTAGAACCATTAATTAAAATATTTGATTTTGTACGCTGTTCATATTCCATTTTATTACCTCCCAAATTTCCTAACATAAACTTCTCTATTTTTGTTTTAATTTCTTCTGCTACCTTTGTATTAACTAAATCATATCAAGAAATGTTAAACTCAAAATACTTAAAAGTTAAACAGAAGTTAAACAATTTATTAAACAGTAAAAAAATAAGTGCTGCAAATAGTCTTCCATAAGACTATTTGTAGCACTTATAAAGTACCAAAAACACTCTCGCAATTTACAAGAGTGTTTTTGTTTTTTAAGGAAACTAGATTCGCATTCGCTCACTGAATAAGCGATTCACACAAAATCATTTTATATGGAAGTTAACTCGTATACACGAGTTAACTAAGTTCGAATAACCAAATACAAGATTTGGATTCTCACTTATCTGCTTATACTTTAAATCGATAACCAGCACCCCATACAGTTTGAATATGTACAGGATTAGAAGGATCTTTTTCAATTTTCTCTCTTAATCTATTGATATGAACTGCAACAGTTTTAATATCTCCATATGCATCCATGCCCCAGATTTTTTCATATAATGTTTCTTTACTAAAAACAATATCAGCATTGGTAATAAGAAACAATAGTAATTCATATTCCTTATTTTTAAACTCAATCTCTTTGCCATCTACATAAACACGATGGGTTTTTGAGTTAATCATTACATTACCAACCTCTATTTCCTCATTCTTTTCTGAATGGTCAGTTGTTAATCGTTCATATTGTGCTAAGTTTGCTTTTACCCTAGCCACAAGCTCCGTAGGAGAAAAAGGTTTTGGAATATAGTCATCAGCACCTAAACCTAATCCTCTTATTTTATCTATATCTTCTATTCGTGCAGTTACCATGATTATTGGAACATCAATTGATCCTCGTATTCTCTTACAAATTTCATATCCATCTATATTTGGCAACATTAAATCCAAAAGTATTAAATCATATTCCCCAGATAATGCATGCTTTAAACCTTCCATTCCATCTGCTATAATACAGGTTTCAAACCCACTTATCTCTAAAAAATCTCTTTCAATTTCAGCAATTGATTTATCGTCTTCAATAATTAGAATTTTTTTCAATACTATTCCCTCCTGTATTCCCTTTGAGCCTAGAACAATTATCAATTGTTCTAGGCTCCTGCTTATTTAGGCAGTGTCATTATAATAGCAAGCCCACCTTCTGTAACATTTTCTGCTTTTATAGATCCACCTAACTGCTCTAAAATTTTTGCTGTTATAGAAAGCCCAAGTCCACTACCCTTGCTTGGATTACTTCTAGAAGGATCTGTTCTATAAAAAACATCAAATAACTTTTCAAGTGCTTCATCACTAACACCTGGTCCATTATCTTCTAGTCTAATTGTAACATAGTTGTTTTTATCCTCGCAGCTGATTTTCATTTGACCCTGTTCTTTATTTTTATACTTCACACTGTTTTCCAAAACATTTATTACAGCATTACGTAACTGAACAATATCTGCCTGAATGCAGATGTTTTTCACGTTTTGCTTCATTGTGATAATTAGTTCCTTTCCCTTGTATTCTTCATATAGATTAGTTGCAATATTTGAAAGTTCTTCACCAATATCTACTTTCTCTAAATATAGAGGAAATTCTCCAATATCTAATTTAGAAAATAAAAACAATTGACTGACAATATGCTCTAAGTCACTAGTTTTATTCTTTATTGTATCCAAATAACGCTTTTGAGTTTCCGGAGTAGATGCCACTCCGGTTTCTAACCCTTCCACATAGGCTTTAATTGATGTTAACGGAGTTCTTAAATCATGTGAAATTCCAGCAAT
>JAJXYA010000192.1 GCA_021780795.1 Bacillota bacterium
TTGCTAATGGAATAGAACTCATTAATTCCTTTAGAGATAAAGCTAAAGCTTTTTTTGTAATTTGGGATTCTGACATAATATCACCTACAGCTAACAATGTAATAATAAATGTATTATAGCAAAAAATTAAGCTTTCCACAATTGAAGGAAAGCTTAATTTTGTATGAATTCTTTTAGGATTAACTGCGAAGGATTTTTATTTCTTCAACCTTTGGATCTTCTGTTCCTTGAACATATAAACCTGCTTCTTTTAAATCTTTTAGATACTCTACAATTTCTTTAGTTATAATTTCACCAGGGCAAAGTATTGGTATACCTGGAGGATAAGCCATTAAAAATTCTCCGCTAATACTTCCAACGCTTTTCTCTATAGAAACAGGAACTTTATCCCCATAAAAGGCTTCTCTTGGAGATAATACACTAAGAGGTATAGGAGGAATATCTTCAAAATCTGATATTTGCTTGCCTTTTCCAAAGTGTGTAGCACTGATATCTTTTAAAGCAAATAAAAGGGCGTCAATATTTTCTTTAGTATCGCCAAAGGAACCAACCGCAAGAACGTTGTAAAGATCTGAAAGTTCCATTTGTATATGGTATTTTTCTGAAAGAATCATATCTAATTCATATCCAGTAATGCCGAGGCCTCTGCAAGTAATAGTTAACTTTGTAGGATCGAAGGCATATGCACCTTCTTTGCCTAAAATTTCTTCACCAAAACAATAAAAGCCAGGTATTTTATTGATTTCTTCCCTTGCATAATTAGCTAGAGTTATAGCATAATCTAATAATTCTTTTCCGTTTAAAGCTATTTGTCTTCTTGCACAATCTAAAGATGCCATTAAAATATAGGATGGAGAAGTAGTATGCATAATATTTAAAATTTGTTGTACCTTAGCTACATCTATCCTGTGGGAGCAGACGTGAAGTAATGAACATTGAGTTAAGGCACCTATTATTTTATGAGTGCTTTGTGTGCACATATCTGCTCCAGCTTCGATTGCAGATATAGGTAATTTGTCATTAAATCCAAGATGTGGTCCATGTGCTTCATCAACTATCAATGGAATATTATAGCTATGGACAATTTCAGCTATCTTTTTAATATCAGCAGCTACGCCGTAGTAAGTTGGATTAATTATTAATACAGCTTTAATATCAGAGTTTTCTTCTAAAGCTTTTTTTACTGTTTCTGGAGTAACGCCATGAGCAATACCTATATTTTTGTCTAGTTCAGGCTGCATATAAATTGGAATTGCTCCGCTTAAAATAATTCCGCCTGTAACCGATTTGTGTACATTTCGTGGTATTAATATTTTATCCTTGTCCTTAACAACGGACATAATCATTGCTTCGATTGCACCTGAAGTACCATGTATAGAAAAAAATGTGGCTTTTGACTTATAGGCATCTGCTGCAAGCTCCTGAGCCTTTTTTATAGGACCTTTTGGATGATGTAGACTATCTACCTGTTTAAAGACAGTAACATCTATTTTAAAAGGATTTTCACCTATAAACTCCTTAAATTCTTTATCTATTCCTTGACCTTTTTTATGACCAGGAACGTGAAATGGGATAGTTTCATTATTAACATACTCTTTAAGTGCATCAAAAAGTGGAGTTTCATTTTGATTTAATTTGTACACGTTTTTACCACACCTTCTCTTATTTTTGTTTTTGTTATAGTTATTTTTGTTAAAAAACCAATACTTATTATAGTTTATACATTATTCAATTGCAATAAAATAGTTACGTATATATTTCACTTTTTTTGTTAATAATAATTTATAGAGAATAAATGGACTTTGGAGGAAAGAAAATGGAACTATTATACATTAAGGAAAGACAAAAAAAATCAAATCATTTTTCAAATAGAAAGAGAGTGCAAGGTACAGTACCAGGAATAATTTATGGGAAAAATCTTAAAAATATTTTAATAGAAATAGATAAAAAGGAGCTTCAAAATATTATAGCACGTTTCGGACAACATGCTGTTTTTGAAATAGATATTAATGGTATAAGACATAAAGTCTTGATAAAGGAGCTTCAGAAGGATGTTTTGCTTCAAGATATTATTCATGTTGATTTAGAACAACTTAACAGCAACACAAAGGTTACAAGCGAGGTGCCGTTAATTTTTTTAGGTGAGGAAAAGCTTAGGGCTAAAGGTGGCATACTACAAAAATCTAAAAATAGTATAAAAGTAAAATGTAAGGTGGATTGTCTACCACAAAATTTAAGTATAGATGCATCAAGACTAAATGTTGGGCAAAGCATAAAGGTATATGACGTTGAAGTCTCAAAAGAAATTATGATTTTAGATGAAAGTGAGGGTATAATAGCTACCTTTGCAACAATTAAAAGTAATGAAGCAGAAGAAGAAACCGTTACAGAAATATAGGGTTTATTGAAAATATCATTAAAATCAGGTTAATTTCCATAGTTAAATTGATAATTTTGTAAATTAACATATACTAAAAGTAGTATTTTATAGTATAATAAATCTATCTTTAATATTAGGAGGGTTTTATTATGAGTTATAAAGAAACATATGAAATGTGGTTAAATTCTGAATATGTTGATGAAAAAACAAAAGAAGAACTTCGGGGAATAAAAGATGAAAAAGAAATTGAAGATAGATTTTATACCGATTTAGAGTTCGGAACAGGTGGACTTAGAGGTATAATGGCTGCTGGTAGCAACAGATTAAATACATATACCGTGGGAAAAGCAACTCAAGGACTAGCAAATTATTTGAAAAAAAATTATTCGAAGGAGCTTTCTGTAAGCATTGCCTATGACTCTAGAAATAATTCAAAGGAATTTGCAAAAACGTCTGCTAGTGTGCTATGTGCTAATGGAATAAAGGTTAACTTATTTGAATCTTTAAGACCAACACCAGTGCTTTCCTATACAGTGCTTCATTTAAAAAGTCAAGCAGGCATAGTAGTTACAGCATCTCACAATCCAAAACAGTATAATGGATATAAAGTATATAATGAAGATGGCGGACAAGTAACAGATAAGGCTGCAAAAGAAATTTTAGATTGTATCAATTCATTAAAGGACTTTAATGATGTTAAATATATGGAGTATGAAGAAGCAAAAGATAAAGGACTTTTAAAAATTATTGGTGAAGATGTAGATAAAACATACATAGAAAAAGTTAAAGGTTTAACTATTAGGAAAGAATTAGTTAAAAATCATGCTAATGATGTTAAAATAATTTATACCCCTATTCATGGCTCTGGTAATATTCCTGTTAGAAGAGTGTTAGATGAACTTGGTTATAAAAATGTTTATGTTGTGAAGGAGCAAGAACTACCAAACGGTAATTTTCCAACTGCACCATATCCAAATCCAGAACAGCCTAGTGTTTTTAAATTAGCTTTAGAAATGGCAGAAGAAGTTAATCCAGATGTAATATTTGGAACTGACCCTGACTGCGATAGAATTGGCGTAGTAGTAAAAGATAAGCGTGGAGATTTTAAAGTGTTAACTGGAAATCAAACTGGAGTTTTATTAACTCATTATATACTTTCTTCATTAAAAGAGCTAAATGAACTTCCTTCAAATGGAGCAGTTGTTAAAACTATAGTAACTTCAGAATTAGCAACAAAAATAGCTAATAGTTATGGTATACAACTTATCGATGTATTAACTGGTTTCAAATATATTGGAGAAAAAATAAAGGAATTTGAAGAAACAGGTTCAAATACATTCTTATTTGGATTTGAAGAAAGCTACGGCTGCCTAGCTGGAACCTTTGTAAGAGATAAAGATGCTGTAATAGGTGCAACCTTAATAAGCGAGATGGTTTTATATTATAAAAATAAAGGTATGAATCTTTACGATGCACTAATGGATATTTATTCACAGTATGGTTACAATAAGGAAGGTCTTGTTTCATTAGAATTACAAGGAAAAGAAGGACAAGAAAAGATTCAAAAAGCCTTAGATTATTTAAGAAATG